>NZ_JAVTWC010000103.1:0-186075 GCF_032229445.1 Tahibacter sp. | reverse complement strand
ACGACATCCGCCGCGGTCGAACCGCCCAACCCACGTACAGCGCTTCCCAGTCGAATGACAAACCCCTGACCCATAGCTCCAGCAGCTTCGTGTACTTGCCTGTGGCAACGGCGGCGGAGATACCAATATCGAGTCCCGAACCTTCGTTCAGGACAGCCATAATCTCGCGGCTCTCCTTCACGTTGCCCAAGTGAATTCCAAGCCTTGCAGACGACGAGGTTCCGCACTCGACGAAACCCGTCAGCTTGCGAATCACCTCATCGATCGAAGAAGCAGCGAATGCCAGGCGATGCTCCATTGGCTCGCGCCCGACCTGCAACGTGTAGGCAAGATCGGGTAGCTGTCGATCAGTGAAACGACGCGATGCAATCTCCGCCAGCAGCCTCCGAGATTGCTTGTCCAGAGACTCCGCCGTTCTCGCAGACAGAACGACGAGAGACGCCGTAGGCGTCGTCAGGTGCTGCGTCAGCGGCACGCAATATTCCTCGACCACTACGTGCGCGTTCATGCCACCTGAGCCGAAGCTGCTGACCCCCGCCCGGCGCGGGATGGGCGTACCACTGTCATCCAGCAAACACTTCCAAGGCTCGTCGTCCGAAACGATGTGGAAAGGCGTCCCGGCGAGATCGATGTGTGGATTCAGGCGATTGAATCTCAACGTCTTCGGCATCAGCTGATTTCGCATGGCGAGGAAGACTTTGATCAACCCGGCGAAGCCCGCCGCGGCCTCCAGATGTCCGATGCTTGGCTTGACCGTACCAATTCCACAGCGGAATCCGTCCCGATCCGCTCGCTGCCCCGCACGTAGCCGACTGAACGCTTCGACGAGCCCGGCGATCTCGATCGGATCACCCAGCGTCGTTCCGGTTCCATGAGCCTCTACGTATTGCACGGTGCATGCATCGATTCCCGCCCTGCGGATGGCGCGCTCGATCACCGCAGATTGCGATGCCGGCTTTGGAGCCGTCAGCGACGCGGACTGGCCACCGTGCCCCACAGCAGTACCGATCACCAGGCCGTAGATCGAGTCGCGCGCTTCAACCGCCATTTCCAGCGGCTTGAGCAGCAACATGGCACCGCCTTCGCCACGCACAAATCCATCCGCGCTGGCGTCGAAGGCACTGCAAACGCCGGAGCGCGACAACATGCCCGCGGAGTGGTACGCCAGGCTGTTCGTCGTAGAACAAATCAGATTGGCGGACCCGACAAGGGCTTGCGCGCACTCGCCGCTATTGATCGATTCCACAGCATAGTGCAACGCAACCAGTGAGCTTGAGCACGCCGTGTCGATCGAAAGGCTGGGGCCACTGATATCGTAGAAATGCGATATCCGGTTGGCCATGGCCGCACGAGCGCTACCGGAGCCGACATAGGCATCGACCGATGTCGACAGCCTTGCCAGGAGATCGCGATAGTCATCGTGGCAAACGCCGATGAATACGCCGACGCTTTCCTCCCTCAAGCGCGCCGGCGCATAGCCTGCATCCTCCAGCGCTTCCCAGCTCAGCTCCAGCAGCAATCGATGCTGCGGATCCATGAGCTCGGCCTCTCGCGGCGAAATATGAAAGAACTGCGCGTCGAACTCGTCGACGCACCACAACTGACCAATCTGGTCGATCGCGCAGTGCTTGCCTTGCAGATCGACCAAGGTCGGCCATTGCCAGCGACCATTGACCGCTGTTACGGCTTCCCGACCGCTGCTGAGCAGACTCCAGTACTCGGCTGGAGAACTCGCTCCACCGGGAAACCTACAGGAAACACCGACCACTGCCACGGCCCTGCCTGAGCGAGGCTGAAACCCAACCGATGCAGGGCGGGCTGACGTCGTCACGGCGCCTACGTGAGCATCCCTCTCGGCGACTACGTGAGCGTCGCTGAACGCCTGCGGTGAGACGTTTTCCGTAATAGATACATTTCCAACTGACCGCAGTCGCGCCTTCAGCCCCGAAATGAGTTTTTCGGTCGTTTCGCATTCGAACAGGAATGCAGGCGGAAGCGCGATGCCGAAACGAGCGCCGAGCAGGCTCTTCAACTCGACCAGTTCGACCGAATCCAGCCCCATTTCCATGAGAGGCCTGGATGCGGAGTAGCAGTCGCTTCGCTCGGCCCCAAGCAGGGAACGCACCTGATCTTCCACCGCCACGGCCAGCTCAACGGCGCTGTGATCCAGGTCGTCGATCGAGCGCGGCTTTGCCGGATCGTCGGCAACCGGTAGCGTCGCCGGCACCGGTACTACTTCAGGCGTCGGCGCGCCAACCTGCTCCAGCTCGGCTGCGGCATGCGCTGGCGCTTCGGCCAGAAGCACGCACTGCCCGCACTTTCCGACTATCGATTGCGCGGGCAGCGCAAGTGCGTCCAGCGGCACGAGGCCGGCCCTGGACATGGCACGATTCCATTGCGCAACTCCCAACAGGCAAAACTGGTCCAGGCGCATTTCAGGATCGTCAAAAAGCCACATGCCATGCAGCAGCGCTCCGCCTGCAAAATGCCACTCCTTGACCTCGGTGTACTCGTTGGCGACGAGCAGCCCTCCGGCTTTAAGCAAACGGCGTGTCTGCTCTAGCGTAAATACGATATTCCGGGTGTCGTGAAGCACGTTTCCGGCGACGATGATGTCCCACGAATGAGCCTCCATTCCCTGGGCAACTACATCGTTGCCGATATCCAATACCTTGTACGTGACCCAGGGATAGGCTGTGGAAAAGCGCCGTTGCGTGTATCGGAGAAAAGCTGGCGAGATGTCGGAGAGGCAAAGGTCCACATGCTCGGGCTGTTGTCCGAGCGTTCGAAGAAGCGCATTTGCAGTTGCGCCGGAGCCCGTACCGACTTCGAGAATGCGAATCTTCTGCTTCGGGCTCGAAGGGTCGGCCGAAGCCAGCTTCTCGTGCACGTAGCTGGCCACCGCTTCGACGACGAGTCTGTTGAGGTACTCCGATGCGGGTTCGCCCTGAAATATTCCACCAAAGCGATCGATACTGCCGTCCGCAAACATCACCGCGGCTGCATCTACCTCAGCGCTGATGATCCGGGTGTATTCTCGAAGAAAAGGCAGAACGAATTTAAGCGCCTGCGAAAAATGCGGGTGACGAACGGGAAACGCCCGCTCGAACTCCAATGTCTCAGACTCGGGATCAAGCAGCGCAAATTCCCCAATCGACGAGTGAGGTGTGATTCGCCCCTCCTCGATCGTCACAAGCCCTCTCACACGCAATCGATTCAATAGCGAATCGATGTAGCGCTCGTACTTCGGCGCAAGCCGCACCAACGCGCGAAACCGCTCCAATTCGTACGATTCACCAGCGGAGCGAAACACGCCCACACGTTGCAACGCGGAAACGATTCCACGCAACACGAACTCCGCAAGCTCCGCTTCCGCCTGACTCGGATCAAGCCCGGGCGCCATCCCGATGACCGCCTTCAGTCGCCGCACACTCCTCGACACCCTGCGTCCGTTCTCCGAATTCAAGCTCGACCCAAACACCGCTATCGATTTGCATTCGTCGATCGCGGTCTTGTCGATACCACAGCCGTCGAATGCAAAATACTGCTCGATGAAGTCGACCAGTACCGTCACGATGTCCGACCCGGCCGAGCCTGCCCAGCTCACGGCCACCAGTCGAACAGGGTCTTCGGCAGCGGCACGCGACCGCGACCATGACTCGTTCTTCTGCGGCGCGCGGTGCCCGGACTCGCGCATGCAAGAGGCAGCCGCGACTATCTGTCCATCGGCAACGACGACAAATTGTCCATCCGCAAAGCAATCAATGGCATGCCCTATCGCGGCGCCGTGCACAGCTCCGCCAAGCCCGGCCTCTGCGCTCCAGCTATGATCGAGAAGTTCGATCTGTGAAACATCCTCGGCCAGCGCACGGCGAAGCGAGAACGCCCGTGGCTTGAAGAGATTCAAACCGATTCGCGCAAATGCAAGCCTCTTGGGATACCGACGCCAGGTACGGGTCTCGCAGAACAAACCGGCTTGCGCGGCGCACATCACGAAGGTCTTGGCGTCAAGCAGCAATTGCCGCGACATCGAATGATACGCATCGAAGTGCAGGTTCTCCGCTTCGTCCAGAAAGCGGGCAGTGGTCACCGCAGACAGGGAATGAACCTCCAGCATCACCAATCCGTGACGGCCAGCCGCATCAGACCAGCGGCGCAAATGCTCAACCGTGCTCTGCGCAACCATCGCTGGCGGAATCAGCTTGCCGTCGGCGTCGATGTGAACACCATGAACGGGAATTCGTTCCCAACGGGCCACGCCGTCACTATCAAGCGGAGGCCGATAGGTGCGGTCATGATCGAGAAACGAACGAACATGCAGCGTGCTTTCGATCTCGATGCCGGCGTCGGCGAGTGCCGCGACGATCCCAGCGGGGTCGCCGATATCGCCGGTGAGCGTGACATGCTCGTAGTTCTGCAGTGTTCTTTCTGTCGCCTCCAGCGCCTTTGTATTGGCGTCGATGCCGATCAGCACCAGTGGGTAGCGATCCAGGAAACGGCCGCGCAGCGTCTTGCGTTTTACCGTTTCATATATTTCCCGCAGCAGCGAGCCGTCCCCGCATCCGGTATCCGCTATGTACTTCGGCTGCTCGGCCAACGCGGTCGAGTCGAAAACAGAAACGATGAGTGCACTCAGGTCCGCGAAGTACTTTTCGTGCTGGAAGCCACTGCCAAGCACGTTCAGGGCACGGTCGAGATGCTGTTCGTGCCCGTCATCGCCGTGCGCGAAAACGGCCTTCGGATCGCCGAACATCAGCTCTTCCACGCGAAGGAACATGGGCCTGTAGGAAGCGAAGGCCGCCGTGATATTGATCCGCCCCCAAACGTAGTCCCCGGCGCTCGTCAGTACAAGAGTTCCATCCTTCCCGAGATCTGCCCAACCTCTGGAACAGAACAGCGACTCGATCTCGGCCCTGGCGCGCGTTCCCAACAGCAGATGCAGCACAGATACCTTGCGGCCTTCACAGTCCTGGTCTACGACCCGCACGTTCTCGTTCTGCCTGAGGGCGAGCAGCAACGGGATGACGAATATTCCGTCGAGATAGTCAGCCAGATACTCGTGCTCACTACCCCAGCGCCTTTTCGAACGTTCTAGCCAGGGACCCAGCAGTGCCGGATCGTCGGCCAACGCATACTGCTCGAATGGAAGGCCGTACATCGCCATCACATCGTCGGGAATAATGTCCACATCGCGGAATGCGGGGGTGTGCTCGTAGCTACCGTCACCGATGGCGTTGAGCCAGCCCAAGGATTCAAACATACGCAGCGCAACCGCGAGATAGCCGTCATTGATGCGGAACGCCTCGGCCAGCAGGGCTGGCTGAACCACGATGGAGTCCGCAATGGCCTGCAGGCAGCCGCGCCTTCTGAGGGCATCAACCAAGGGCGCAACGGCCAACCCGTGTGAGTACCGGTTCAGTAACTCAAGCATCTTCACATCCCTTGCAAATGTTCCAGTACTGGGCCAAGCGGGCGCATGGCAGTCGGCATTGACACGATACGAAGCCTTTCCCGTTGTGAAAGACCCGTTTTCCGATTTCAGACTGCGTGTTCCACGCATGCCAGTCGGTGATTTCACGGCATGCCGGGGTCAATATCCCTCAAGCGCTACCGAATCCAAAGTTGAGACTGACGTTCCTGCCATGGATGTTTGAAGACCATCGGAGTCAGTTCTCCGATGGACCTGTGGGACCGTTGTTCGCTGTAGATCGGCATCGAGCGTGCTGTTTGCAGCCGGGCATGATCGAGTATAGGGAGCCTTTCGCTTCGAGCACTTCGGCGCGACACGTGCCGTCGAATCACTCGATGCAGGCGTTCTGCGCAGGACAGCCAGGTTCGACAAGATGCCATACCGCCTGGTTGGTCTTGTGCCACATTTGCTCGACCTGGCTGCGGGATATGGGCCGTCGCCGCTTCGAACCCTCGTCGGCTTACCGTGCCACGCGCATAGATGCTCAAGCACGCAAACGATGCGGGCACCACCGATGCTGAAGCCGACCCAATTGCCAATACGTCACGCGCATAGTAGTCGATCACGTTGAACGTCCGTAATATGCGGCCATTGGTCAGCGTGTCGTGCATGAAGTTCATCGACCAGCAGGCGGTGGGTTCCCCGGTTGCAGCAGGGCTGGGATCTCGCTCTCGAAGGGGCGCCGTCGACGGCAACGACGTTGCGTCCCTCGATGCCCGACGTGCAGGCGCCGAATTCTCTTGTGATTGACTACATGACCTTCCCGCCGCAGCCGTCGATTCAACCGCGGGCAACCCGAGGTTGGATGCGCCTCGGCCGACTCCGGCGGGCGCTATGCAATGCCCTTGTCTGCCACAGTCCGCCCTCACGCAGTGCCCGTCGCTGTTGCTGTACTTCTGCTCAAGTATGCGGCACGCTCGCCGATCCGCTTGTTCCGCATCGCTCAGCGCTACACCGCGCGTGCACTGTCCCGGCGTCAGAAATTTCTTGTCAGCGCTCCCTTCAGGATCGAATGGCCCAGGCTCGGTCCCGTATGCACGTGCATGAGCCGGGCGTTGTCCTGCTCCAACTCTGGCATGCGCTGCAGGTCCGATACCTCCATCCCGTCGTACTTCGATCGTCACCGGCAGGATCTACCGGCCGCCCCCATAGCGAACTCCGCGCATCCGCCGCCACGTTTCACGCAAGGCGTCGCGCCCGGCTGTGGCGACTCATCGCATATGGAAACCGATCAGGCAGAGCACTCTTGACAGAAGATTTCGTGCTGGCGAGCCTGAATGAACGCGCCAGGAGCAAACACAATTTACACATTCATATACTTATCCATTATCTGCCGCATCATCGCTGGCCCACGGTCGCTCGCGATCGAGTTCATCTGCCCGGATGGGTTTGCCAAAATGCTCTTTTGCTGCGCTTCAATCATTTCCTTGTCCTCAGCAAAGAAGCGGCATGTCAGATTCCACAACAACTCCACCAAGCCCGGATGCTGATCGTGTTCTTTTCGACGCGCTCCAACTGAGAAAAAGTATCTCGACGAACCATCAGTCAGCCCTGTCACCGCCTGAGAGCTGAGCTGAGCGTGGACTGGCTCGAATTTCTCATCAGGCTTCCCGAAGTCGCAGCGCACAGCCGTGCCACGCTCGAATAGTCCGCTATACATCAGGAAAATTCCTGGCATCAGAAAATCGTAGCAAAGAAACTCGTCGTGCACCCCGCCGACAGAGCCCGGGATATACTTCGCCGAATCCTGATCCAGGCGCCATCGCTGGATGTTCAAACCTCGCTCCAGCTTCGAGATTCTTACGGGGAATTGCAGCTCGCCGTCTCCTCTCAGGCCCTTGTGGTGCACGTAAGCCACATGAGAGAGGTCAAGCAGGTTGTCGTTAATCAGCAGGTAGTTTGCGGCGTAGTCCATAGATCCGGCTTTGAGAGACCACTGCGGATCCTCGAGCCCAATGGCAGGCGGTATCAGGTGCGACTTGCTTGTCGCGGGGTCGCCGATCCATATCCACACCCAGCTATGCATTTCGACCACCGGATAGGAATGGACGCGGAACTGATCGGGAATTTTCTTTTCCCCCGGAATTTCCACACACCTTCCGTCAGAAGCGAATTTTAGACCGTGGTACATGCATCTCAAATGATCGCCTTCCAGTTGCCCACGCGACAAAGGAGCCAGCCGGTGACAGCACTGATCCCTTAAGGCGACCAGTTCGCCATTCCCTTTTCGGTAAATGACAATCGGCTCATTGGCTATCGAGATTGCATACAAACTCTTCTCAACTATCTCATGACCCCACGCAGCCACATACCAGCAGTCTTTGACAAACAATTTCGCGCCCTCAAAAACGTCCAAGCCGGATCATGCCCATTGTATGGAGCTCAATGTCATGGCTGAAATTAGGAAGTGCCGATGTTCTGAGCGATACCGCCTAGCGACGGCACCTGTCCGCGAGTCAAAGTGTGGCTCGAACGAAGCGTAATTTAACCCTCGCCGCGTTGACAACCCTGGACTCCTGTGAGCCTCAGCGGCTCCGCTCGCGGCGTGCGTGGATACAGGGGCAGTAACGCCTTTGGCTGACAGTCGATCATCCCACCCTGGTGATCAACATGAACGAATCGGCGATGCGCACCCTGACTCGGATGCGTGAGATGGTGGCTGGCACGCCTTCGCGCGCCTGTAGCCGTCAGCAGCCCCATCGAAGGTTTTGCATCGCCCATGGTCGCTGAGCATGCGGGCGAGATTCGCTCGCACCGGCGAGGATGAAACCTCACGTCGAAGAGCTCAACCCAACAGGCAAGCCTCATGTCAGGAGTTGCCACGTACAACACGCCTGACGAGGCCGCGGCTCGCATCAATTTCCAGATGATCGCCGCTCCTGATCGCCCTCAGAATACCCGGAACATTCGCGACTGCCGGAATGCCGAGTTCGCGGGCGACAATCGCGCCGTGCGAAAGGTAGCCACCGGTTTCCATCACGATGCCACTTGCCTTGAAAAAGGCAGGAGTCCACGAGGGATCGGTTGCCGGCGCCACGAGAATTGACCCGGCTTCCAGGTTCAGCGCTTCGCTCGGGTGATGAGCAAGAACCGCAACGCCTCTTGCGGCCCCACTGGAAACTACAACCCCCTGCCACTCGTTGGCACCAGGCTCCGCGGTGGGAGTGAGCGGACCGCCCGGTGAAATTGCACCACCGGATTCAATAATGACTTCGGGCGCCTCCTCCGATGCAAATGCGTCGAACTGGCGACGACGCAACAGAACGCGCTGTTGGGCGTACAGCGTAGCCATACTGCCTTTGGCCAACGCCAGCATTTCAAACAGCGTCAGATGAAAAACGTCATTTACAGATGACAAGCATCCGATATCTACCCATTTGTCTGCCAAAGCGCGGACCAGACGCCGCACTACGCCCGACTGGGCAGTCAAAGCGCTGCGCGCACCCTCACGCATATTGCGTTCGGCTATGGCCATCTTCACGAGCACCGGAACGAATGGCCGGTACCAGACAGGCAATTGCTTGCGAATGCGCTCGCGGACCGCAGCGTGATTGGAGTTCTGATCTTGACTTGCTTCGGCGTCATAGCCGATCAAAGAGACGACGGCATCCAGGATGAAGCTTGGATCTTCGCACCATCGCGGGCGACTGAGATAACTCTCGTAAACGGCACGGTGGCCATATCGCTTCAGGAAAGACTCCAGAGCGAGAGCAAAAGCGCTATCTCGACGCAGGTGTTGGCGCCACTCGGGTCCGTCGCGCTGCGGCGCCTTCAACCACTCCAGGGTGGCAGGGTCCGCACCTGCTATCCGGGCAAGCCGCACCAGCTCGCGCGCCTGGGCAGCCGTCACGCTAGGCTCGCCTCCGCTCATGAGGGACGCAGTAATGGCGCTGCCTTCGCCCGGAAAATGTCCTTCCAGCAAATCCAGCAGGACTAGCAATGCACTGCCGGACGCCTGTAACAGCAAGAGATCTTCGTGGCTGCGCGTAGCGATCACCTGTACGCGTAGTAGCTCCGCGAGCTCGGCTGCGCTGTCAGGCAACGGCCGATCCAGGCAATTGGCAGCTGCCTGGTGAGCTTGCGCAAGGACTGATTTTGCGCGCAGTCGCGGTCCCACAGATCGCTGCAAGTAGCGCATGCCGCGCCACGCGCGGCGAAAGCGCTCGCCAAGCGTGGGCGCAGGAAACGAAATTTCCGGCTGATGGCCGCCCAGCAGGCGGTTATATACCTTCGGCGGCACGCCAAAACCATCGAACGACTCCCATTGGAGTAGCGAAGTCTCGAAATAGACACGGCCGTGATGCGTGGCTGTGCGTTGCACACCGGGGAGAGTCGCATATCCCGCGCGCGCGGCGCTTCGGGTCAGCATATGGTTGATGAGCGGCAGCGACACGCTGAGGTCCAGCGCTGGCAGTGGATCTGGCATGACATCCTTCGAGTTGGCGCGCGACCAGACAGTGGGCTGGGTCTTGAGCGCTGCATACGTCTGCCGGTTGCGCGCCGTGACAGGCCTCGCTTGGACGATCCAGAAAGCATCGCCGTCCCAAACCCATTCCACATCGTAGAACGGCTTGGAATAGTCGAGTGCGGACGCGAGATCGCGGACAAGCTCTCCGAGCGCGACCGCCTGCGTCGCGCTCAGTACCGAGCGGGAGACCAGACTGCCTGGAGTATCCGCCAGTTCGGTGCCGCCATCGCTGCCCGGTACGGTCATCCGGGCTTTCGACCCACAGATCTGACCGACAAGCGAAAGATTCTCGTGAGGGTAGCCAACCTGTAGGCGGTACTCATCAGCCTCGACGAGCCCACCCACCAGACTGTCGCCCATGCCCCAATTTGCGTGAATGATCAGCTGATCTTCACGACCGCCGACGGGATCGCAGGTGAAAGCTACTCCCGACGCCACGCAAGGAAGCATGGGCATCACGATCACAGCCATTCCCGAAGACTCGCTGCTCAGTCCAAGTCGCTCGCGATAAGCGGCAGCGGCCGGGGCCCAATAGGAATCCAGGACTGTTTGCGTTGCATCAACCAGCCTCGCGAGGCCGCGAACGTTCAAGCACGTCTTGTACATTCCCGCGAAGGACGCGCGAATCGAGTCTTCACTCGAGGCAGATGATCTGACCGCGAGCGGCACATCCCCCCAGCCGCGGGATTCCAACGCATCGGCTAGAGAGGAAACTAGCGACACACTCAGCCTGTCTGCGCATTGGCGTTCAGCGGACGCCGCGGCGTCTACGACAAAGCCGGGCGGCACCGGGAAACCAAGCTCAGCCAGCATGCCGAGCTGCCGGCCCTTGCCGCCGACCCGTGTAGCGTCAGCGGCGGCAGCGGCTGACCAGTCAAGTATCGTACTCATTGTGGCCACTTTGCTTGGCGGGAAAACCAGTTTGCCCGACGGCGGGCACAAGGCCGCGCCGAAGGATGTCGTTTTGGTGCCAAGCTACTTATCGTTGCACCAATTCAGCGTGTCTTCGTTCGCGGTCCGCACGACTATGCACGAACTAATGGACGGGTTCGTGCTGAATTTGCTGCACCATACCGGTCAATACGTTGCCTGGTCCGATTTCACGAATATCAGTCATGCGGTGGGCGAGCAGCCAGCGGATGCTCTGCGTTGATTCGAGCGACCGGGTGGCTTGCCGCACGAGCAAGGAATTGATCGACTCGCGTCGGACGGATATGGCTCGGCGGTAACTTTCGAGATAGCCGGAATCCGGGTCGTGACGCGAACGAGAATGAACGCAGGAATTCGGCGAACTGGTCGGCGTAGCCGCGTCTATGGCGCGAGTGAAATGCCTCGCTGACCGGCAACGGCAGGTACATTCGCGCTCCGACCTGCTCGAGCCGCTAGCCTGCGCCGGCAGGCCCGGCGACCGGACCGGAAATGACGGTCTGGGTTGGCGAATTGAAATGGGGGACATCGTCGCTGCGAAGACCGCTGTCGCGCAGGATCGCCGTGATCCTGTCGTGATCGAGCCCGATGACCGCGCCCATGCCCCGTCTTTTACCTGAGCCTTCAGCTCGCCCCGCTTCACGGCCAGGCGCAGGTCGGTCATGAAGTCGAACATGCCCGCAGCAACCAATGCGTTGTACTCACCAACGCTGTGGCCGGCAACATCGGTCGTCGGCCGAACGCCGTCGATGACGGCCTTGTACAGGTGCAAGCAACTGGCGACGTAGAGACTGGGCTGCGTGTACTGCGTCTGTCTGAGACGATTGTGCGGATCATTCGTGCACCGTTCCCGCAACGAACAGTCGAGCAGCCCGTCAACCTCACTCTCGACATCGCCGTATTCGGCGAGGTCGAAGAGCTGACCTCCCATGCCTCGCGCCTGCGATCCCTGGCCGGGAAATACCAACGCTGTCATCAAAAATCCCTTCCCTGCAAAAAGCCAGCTTGCGACGCGAATCGCCGGGTCCTCAAACCTGAACGGAGAATCGGCTGTCGCTCTGCTGCTGCACATCGACACACACGCGGGCGCACCTGCTTGGCGGCGGAATCAGCCGCGCGCGACACTCGCGCTAGGAGCTGCTCGGCTAATGACGCCGTCAAATCCACCAAACACGCCGGATAATTGCCCATTTTTCCGGCTGCTGCAACCTTGCAACAGGCGCCGGGCGATGCAAAGCCGCGCAGTCAAAATCCCAGTGGCAGTGTTGTATCGCACAGGCCAAAGAAGCTCTGATCCGTGGCTCGCCAATGTGCCGGGAAGACATCAACGACGTAGCGTACGCAATTTTTGTAGCGCCACTGGAACGCGGTTCAGATCTCGTCGCGCACGACCGCGCTCAGCACGAACTCTTTCTTAGCGTAGAGGCGTTCGGCCGGTAGCTGACGCGCTCGACAGCGGTCCAGAAGCTGGTTCGACTCGACGATCGGGCGAGAGTCGTCTGCATACGAAATGCTGGATATATAGCCCAGCCACGGCTCCAGCCCCATTGCATACACATACACCGACGCCGGGCAGAGTCGATCGATGATCTGCAGGGCGGAGTCGCAGTGTGACGAGTTCAGACGACGCGACTGATCGACTGCGCGCGGGATGGGCTTGGTAAACAGCGGTCCGTACAGCCACGATAGCGGCGCACCGTCGCATTCCAGGCCGATGAAGAGTACATCCACATCACGGATTCGACGACGCATATGCGCGTAGCAACGCGGCTCGAGCGCGTTTGAATCAGCGAGGAAAACCAACCAACGTCCGGCACAACGAATGCCATAGGCCAGCTTGGATCTAATGTCCAGATCAGCGTGCTCGCCGAAGAACGGAAGGCCAAGGATTTCTCCGCCACCTGCAGCCAGACTTTCGAACTCGTCCAGTTCGATCACGTTGCGGAAGCCGATCGTTCTCAGCATCAGACGCAGCGACGGATCCTGCAGCGGCCCCGATGCCGAACGCGGTACCACGATGCAACCGATCTTGTGCCGGAGTTGCAGCAGCGTTTCCAGCATC
Organism: Tahibacter sp.; assembly: GCF_032229445.1. Taxonomy (NCBI): domain Bacteria; kingdom Pseudomonadati; phylum Pseudomonadota; class Gammaproteobacteria; order Lysobacterales; family Rhodanobacteraceae; genus Tahibacter; species Tahibacter sp. The sequence goes on along the minus strand of NZ_JAVTWC010000103.1, from coordinate 173,148 downwards.
ACGTGATCCTGGTGATTGTGGGTCAGCAGGACATAGTCAATAACGTCGGGCAGATCGTAGTAGCTGAACCGGTCGACGCCGATTTCCGATGCGGTGCTGATGGCCGGATCGATGAGGATCGACACGCCGGCATGCTGCACCAGCACCGTGGCGTGGCCGAAGTAGCGCACACGGACACCGTCGCCGTCGTAGTGACGCAGCGCGTCCAGCTGCGGTGGCACGTGGGTCATCAGGTCCAGGAACCGCTGCTGCGCATCTGCATTCGCGCCAGCGTCCTGCAGCCAACGGGCGATTTCCGGGCGCGAGGCCGGCGTCGTCCGCAGCGCGGTCAGCCGTTCGATCAGCGCTGAGCGAAACGGAATGGCCAGGTCTACATCGTGCGAGTTCGCAAAACGAGGGCTGCTCAGCACGAACGGCCGGGCATCGCTTGCAATGTCGGAGAAACGTACTGATTGCAGCGATTCGTCGTAGTGCGCGCTGTCGTACAGCATGCCCTCCACGAACCGGAAACCCGGCCGGCTGTGAAGATCGTATACGAGTTCCACGTAGCCCTTTAGCGGCTCGGGGACGCTGTCGTATAGCCCCGCAAGCGACTGGCCATCGGTTTTCGCGGCCATCAGGTCGTTGAGTTGCTTGACGGCGACGGCAAACACGAGCTGTCCCGCCAAGCCTTCGCGAGTCCGATCAAGCAGCGCCTGCACGGGTGCCAGGGCGCCCGCGTAGTCCATGAACATGCCGCCCTTCATCGCCTGATCGGCGACTGCGCGTCGATGCAGGTCCGGAAACTGAAGATAGGACTCGAGCACGCGGACATGCAGGTTCGCGGTGATCATTGCCGAGGTTGCCGGTGATATCAGCATGCCCCAGGCGTACCAGCTGTTGAACAGCGGTTCCATCTGGACGGACGGTTTCAGGTACAGCGGGGCATCAGAAATTGCCATACTCAATCCAAAAAAGATTCTTGATCCGTAATCACTGCGGCGTCAGGCCGGCTCGGTAACGGCGCTTTCCTGCGGCGCTGCCGCGAGCAGTTCCAGCATCTGCTGTACGATGGTTTCTCCGCCCACCCAGTCGGCCAGGCTGCGGGCGAAATCCGACAGGACTGGGCACTCCAGCACCATATGCACTGGAATCTCGATACCGGTGCTGGTGGCGATTTTTCCGACCATCTGGATCGCCAGCAAGGAATGGCCACCCAGGTCGAAGAAGCTGTCGCCTGGTCCGACAATGGGGACGTTCAGCGCCTCCGACCACCATCCGGCAATGAGTCGCTCCAGCGGCGACAGCGCCGCAGCATCCGTGTCACGCTGCGGAAGCGCCTGCCGTGCCAAGGCATGCCGATCGACTTTCCCGTTGCTGGTAAGCGGCAGCGCGGCGACAGCGATGAAGTGCGACGGAACCATATACTCGGGAAGGTCTTGCCGCAGCTGCGCACGCAGATCCGACAAGGTGCGTTCCCGATTCGTTGTGCGTGCTGGCGTATTGCAGCGCGCTGCTTCCGTCAGCACAGCAGTCGGCAATTCCGGCCAGGCATCCGAGCGCGTCGCTTGCACGGCGAAACACCCGGAGCGTTGACCGTTCGCGACGATGCGCGCGCGCCAGCCGGCGGCGTCGAACTGGTGCATCACGGCGGCGGGCGACAGCCCGGCCTGCGTTGGTTCATTGGTTTCGATGCCCGACCACAAGTGCTCGGCCGCCTGTACGTCTGCATGGACGAGCCGCAGCGGTATGCCCTCGATCGAGGCGCCGATGGCGGGATACTGCAGGGCTTCTTCGATAAGTGCTTGGGCGGCATCGCCGTCACCGGCTGCATCCGCATGAAAGACTTGCGCGTCGTGCAGCAGCGATTCGTCGCGCGCGGTGAGTATTACGTCATAGCGAAAGCGCGTCATTTCCGTAGGTGCCTGGGTGCATTTGGGCAGGATCAGCGCGCGCATCGCCCCGCCCCGCTGCTGCGCCCAGCGCAGGAAAAACGTCGGCGCGGCGAGCAGTTCATTTTCGCGTGCCAACGCGGTTTCAGCTGCGCTGCGACGTTCGGCAGCTGTGCTGCCGGGCTTGGACGCAGCCGTCGCGACGGCTGCATGGAAAGCCCGTGCCAGGGTCAGGTCGCGCACATCGCCGATGAATAAATGGCCGTCCGCTTGCAGATGATCAGCCAAGTGCGTCAGCACAGACGCGAAGTACCCCTCATCGGGAAAATACTGGCTGACGGAGTTCATCACGACCGTATCCCACGGGCCGTTGACACCGAGCGGCGCGGCGTCGGCCGCGGCCCGGGTCAGCGAGACCTTGCCTTCCGCGTCAGCGCCGAGTTCATTGCGAATACCGGTGATGGCCTGTTGCGCGATATCGCAACCGTCGTAGCGCGCAACAGCCGGCAACAGCCGATGCAGCAGAATGCCGGTGCCGACGCCAACTTCATACACTCGGCGCGGATCGAGCGCCGCGATGCGCGCCGTCGTCTCGCTGGCCCATTCCTCCATATGCGAAGCTGCAATCGGTCTGCCGTCGAAGCTGCTGAGCCAACCAACGAAATTGGCGCCCTTGACCGCTTCAGTCGAACGCGAATAGGTTGCGTCATAGAGAGCCGACCAGTCGGCAACGAAGGCGCCGTCTGTCGTGGTGCCTTCGCGCATGACGCAATAGGCCGACAGACAGTCGTCACGGCTTTCGTGCTTGACCACCGCGACCGCCTCGACGTCCGGATGCGCTGCAATGCGGCGTTCAATCTCGACCGGTTCGATGCGGATGCCGCGAATCTTCACCTGCGCATCCGTGCGCGCAACGAAGCGCAGCTGGCCGTCGGCGCGGACCTGTACCAGATCGCCAGAACGGTAGCGCCGCGCGCCTGGCCCGGCTGCAGGATCGGGAACAAAAGCCAGCGCGGTTTCGCGAGGGTTATTCAGATAGCCGCGTGCAAGGCAAGCACCGCCCAGATACAGCTCGCCGACCGTGCCCGGCGGAACCGGATCACCGCGCGAATCGGCGACGGTCGTGGTGACCGGACCAATGGCCATTCCGATGGCCGGACTCTCCTCGCCGGGCGCCACCGGGCTGCTCGTGGAGACCACAGTGACTTCACTGGGCCCATAGTGGTTGTACAGCCGGAATGGCGCGGATTCGTCCGGACCGGACCGAAGTACGTCGCCACCGGTAAGCAATACTTTCAGCGAACGCCCCCAGGACGGCCCGGACTGCAGCACGGCCTCGGCCAGTGGCGTGGGCAGGAAACAATGTGTGATCTGCTCGCGATCCATCCACTGCCCTAGCGCACGCGGATCGAGCCTTGCGTTCTCGTCTGGTATGTGGACGCTGGCGCCGGTACACAGGTATGGAAACAGCTCCCAGATGTGGGCGTCGAACGCGATGCCGGCCAGATGCGATGCACGCACGTCGGAAGCATCGACAAGGTATTCCCCGCAATGCCACGCGACCAGGGACGCCAGCGCGCGATGATCGATCATCACACCCTTGGGTGTGCCAGTGCTGCCCGATGTATATACAACATAGGCCAACTGGTTTGGCAGGATTTCCGCGGCCAGCCTCGGCGCACCGCTGCTGGTAAGGTCGTCGATCGTCAGCGCCGCTACCGGTGCATCGAGTGCCGTCATCGCGTCGAGCACCGCAGGTGCCGCGATCAGCAGCTGAATATCCCCGGCGCGGGCCAGCTGGGCCAGGCGTTCCACCGGCCACGCATCGTCCAGTGCTGCGTAGGTCGCACCGCATTTAAGAATGCCCAGCAGGCACACGATACGGTCGACGCCGCGCGGCAGGCACAGGCCGATACGCGTTTCGCGGGTCGCCCCATGCTGGGCCAGGGCGCCGGCCACGGCATCGCTGCGCTGGCCCAATTCGGCGTAACTCAGTGTTCGGCTCGCATCGGCAATGGCAATCGAATCTGGACGATCGGCAGCGACGCGGTCGATCGCAGCCACGATGTTGTCGCCGATCGTCGCGTGGCTGCGCAAGCTGGCCAGGATTTCTGCCTTGCGCGCACGCAGGCTTGCGACGTCGTCAGGCAGCAGCGTGCCGGGCGGAGCCTCGATACGCAGCTCGCCGTTGGCTTCGCTCAGGCGAATCCGGCGCAGACGCAGGCCGTGCAGGAAATCAGCGAGGGGAAGAGAAGAATGCATCACGGCTCCAACGGCAGGGCTCAGGCCCGTTCGGGTGTTCACAGGGAGATACTTTCAACGGCTTCGGGCGCCGATTCCGCGGGCAGGCACAACAGACCGACCGGCGTGTCTGCGGTTACGGCGATGCGATCGATCAGCCGGCAGAACTGCGCAACCAGGGCCGTCATGTCACGTCGGTCGTATACATCACGGTTGTAGCGCAGATACCCTTCCAGAGCACCGTCGCGCAGGTCGAGCCCGAGGTCGAGATCGTATTCCGAATGGGCGTAGTGGGGCGCCAGCGTCTGGACCTGCCAGGGCGAAGCGGGACGTGCTTTTGGCGTGTTGTGGAACACAATAAAATTTTGCACGACTGGTGCGAACGCGGCGGAAGGCTGCACGCCCAGTTGCTGCACGACATCGGCGAACGGATACTCCTGATGGTCCAATGCGGCCAGCACGGTATCCGCCGCCCGTTCGACCAGGGCACGGAATGGAGCCTGCGGATCAACGGCCAGGCGTAACGCCAGGACGTTGGAAAACTGCCCGACGATGTCCTCGGTACCCGCAAGGCGACGATTGGCAGCAGCCGTACCGATCAGCACATCGTGCCGACCGCTGCCGGCGTGGAGCAGCACGGCGTAAACCGCCGTCAGCACCGTGAACAGGCTGGTGGTCTGTTCGTTGGCCAGTTTCTGCAAGGCGCGCGTCGCACGCGCGTCCAGCGCCACGTCGATCGCCTCGCCGCGGAACTGCCGGCGCGCCGGCCGCGGCCGTGCCGACACCAGCTCGAGCAGCGGCGGACTGCCCTGCAGAGTGTCACGCCAGAACTGCGCCTGCCGGGTGAACCATGGCGCCGTTCGTTCATCGTGCAGCAGCGCCGCATAGTCGATATAGCTCGCCCTGGCACTGAGCGTATCGGCCGCCTCGGGACGCGCCGGCGCGTCGGCGGCGAGGTAATGGGCCTGCAGCCGGTCCAGCACGATGCGCCAGGACCATTCATCCGCGATCAGATGGTGCAGCACGAGGCTCAGCACGTGCACATCGGTCGCGCGCCGGATCAGCCCGAATCGGCAATAGCCGGGATACGCAAGATCGAAGCGTTGCGCGCGCCATTCGCGCAACAGCGCAGTTTCATCCACGGGCGCCGCGGTTGCATCGACGTCGATCAGCTCCAGGCGTACCTCGGCCGAGGCGTACTGCAGCAGCCCACCCTGCTCTTCCGCAATGACACACCGCAGTTGGTCCTGCTCATTGCACAGCGCAGTCAGGGCGCTGCGCAGGCGTTGCCTGTCGAGCGGCCCGTGCAGCACCACGGTTGTGGAAATGTGGTAAGTAGATCCCATGTCGCCGCGCCGTTGACCCGCCCAGATACCTGCCTGGTACGGCGACAGCGGGCCGCGGTCACGCCGGGACGGTACAAGTACGGGCAAAGCAACAGCCGGCACACCGGCGCGCTGCAGCCGCCAGGCGATGCCGCGCACGGTGGCATCGCGGAAAATCTCGCGCAGCGGCAGTGTCACTCCGGTGCGCTGACCGAGCTGGGCTACGAGACGCGCTGCCAGCAGCGATGTGCCGCCGAGCGCGAAGAAATCGTCATCGCTGCTTGCCGGCTGCTGACCGAGCAGCGCGGCAAACGCCTCGGCTACCTGTGCCTGGACTGGCGTCAATGGCGTGCTGCAAGGCGGATCGTCCTGCCTCGACACTGGTTGCGGCAGGCGTCGGCGGTCCAGTTTTCCCGAGGACGACGTCGGCAATGCATCGATGCTGTTGATCTGCGAGGGGACCATGTATGCAGGCAACCGCGTCGCAAGCGTGGCTCGTAGCTGATCACCCCATTGCGGCATGTCGCATGCAGCGCCAGCGGAGGGCACGACCGCGGCGAACAGGCGATCGTCGATGACGTACGCCGCAGCGGCGGCGACGCCGTCCGCGGCGCGCAGCCCAGCTTCGATTTCAGCGAATTCGATGCGATAGCCGCGCAATTTCACCATGCCGTCGCGACGTCCGAGGAAACGCATTCGTCCGTCCGCCAGGCGCACGACGCGATCGCCGCTCAGGAACTGACGACTGCCGGCTTCGTCCGGAACGAAACGCTCCGCCGTCATTCGTGGCAAGCCGTGGTATCCCGCTCCGATCAACGAGCCGGCGAGCACAAGTTCGCCGGGCATTCCGACCGGACAAGGCTGTCCATCGTCGTCGCGCACCGACCAGCGCGTTCCCGGCAAAGGCGCAGCAATATCCACGGTGCCACCAGCGCCACGGGGCGCAGTTGCGCTGACAACGGCCGCCGCGACCCATATCGTAGCTTCGGTCGGTCCGTACATGTTCCACACCGCATCGGCGCTGGCGTAGAGCGCTGTTGCCAGATCACGCGGGACTGCTTCGCCGCCGACCAGGGCCATGCGCAGCGTGATGCGGTCCAGATACCCAAGCAGCATCTGCCAGGCGGACGGCGTTGCCTGCATCACAGTCGCATCGGTGAGTGCCGCAACGAGATAGTCCGGGTCTTGCCATGGATTGGCGCGTGCAATGTGGACAATACCGCCGCAGGCCAGCGGCAGCACCAGTTCCAGCAGCGAGATATCGAAGCTGATGCTCGATGTTGCGAACAGCGTATCAGCCGGGGTCAGCGCCAGCCGCGTCGACATTTCTGCAACGAATGCCTCAAACGCGGACCACGGCACCGCCACGCCCTTGGGACGTCCCGTGCTTCCCGAGGTATAGATCAGATAGGCCGGCTGCAGTGGTGAGGGTTGCGGCCACGCGAAAACCGGCGCTGTTTCGCCAGCGTTCTCCAACTGGCGGACCATGGCGCACGGCACGCCGGCAAATGCTGTGTCCGCGATGGCGCCAGCGTCTGCGTCCACGAACAGTAGCGAGGGCCGCGCGTCGATGATGATCGCTTCCTGCCGGGACTGCGGCAACGACGGATCGACCGGCACATACACCATTCCTGCGCGCCACACGGCCAACAGGGCCACTACCAGATCTACGCCACGCGACAGGCGTACCGCAATGGAATCGCCTGTTCCATATCTCGTAAGCAGGGCGGCGGCGAGCCGATCCACGCGCTGGGCCAACGCCCGCCGTGTCAACGCGTCTGTTTCGGCACGCAGAGCCGGGGCGTGCGGATCGTCCGCAACCCAGGCAGCCAGCTGTTCGAACAGCGTGGGGTGCGCATTGCTCTTCGCCAACGTCACCGCAGCCGGCAGCGTTCCGAGGATCTGCGAACGAAGCGGTGTCGCGGGATGCTTCGCCATCTCGGTCAGCAGGGCAATCAGCCATTCGATCAGCCGGGATGCCGCCGCCGCGCTCACACGGTCGCGCCGGTACTCCAGTACGCAGACGGCCTTTGTGGCGCTAGTCTCGACGGCGCAGAACACATCGTAGTGGCCAACGCTGTGCTGCGGACGCTCGATGCGTGCTTCGAGTTTTGCCGTCCCCGACGTCGCTGCATGATCGAGCGCAGCCTCGCGCTGGGTGAAGACCACGTTGAACCACGGCTGCAGGCGATCGTCGCTGCGAGGATTCGCAAGCGCCAGTACATCGAACGGAACGTCGCGCATCGACCAGAGGCGGGCCAGCTCGCCGTGGACCTGGCGCCACAGGTCCGCCACCGACGCGTCGGCGTGCAGTTGTAGACGCATCGGCAGCACCTGGAAGAACAACCCGATCAGGCCTTCGAGTTCGGGTGCCGGCCGGTCGGCGATCGGCGTGCCGACGACCAGGTCGCTGTCACCCGTCAGCTTCCGCAGCACGGCGCAGAAGCCGCCCATCAGCACGGCGAAGAGACTGACGCCGGCGACCGCGGCCTGTGATCGCAGCGCGTCGAGAACGTCCGCCGGCAATTCCCCACGCACGACGGCGCTGCCGTGAACCGCCGCAGCGGTTTCAAAAGTCGGATCGAGTGTTATCCGCGGCGAACTATCGGCCAGATAGTGTTGCCAGCGGTCTCGAAGCGCCGCGCCCTGCGCGCCCGCCAGCAGGCTTCGTTGCCAGGCCGTGAAGTCGGCGTACTGCACCGACAAGGCATCGAGACGGGCGCCGTCGAGCAACGCCACGAACTCCCTCAGGAACAGCTCCAGCGACCACGCATCGACGGCAATGTGGTGGAACGACAGCAGCAGCTGCCAGTGCCCCTCTCCCTGCGCGATCAGGCGTGCGCGCAGCGGCGCTTCGGTCGCCAGATCGAATGCGCGCGTCAGGAATTCGCTGTCCGAACCATCGGAACTCTGGTCGGAACGTTCAACAACCTGCGCTGGCAGCGCCACCGTTCGCGCCAGTGGCACGCCATCGCGATTGACTATACGTGTCTGCAGGATTTCATGCCGCTGCATGACCGCCCGCAATGCGGCATCGATGGCGGTTGGATCAACGGCGCCGGCAAGGTGTATGCGCAGCGGAATCGTCAAGGCACCCGGCTCCAGCAACTGGGCTGCGATCCACAGCTGTTCCTGCGCCGGCGACAGTGGCATCCATTCGGTTCGTTCGACGCGCACGATCGGTGGCGCGGAAGGCGTCCACTGTTCAATCGCCTCGGCAAGACCCGCGCAGGTCGGGTGCTCGAAGATCGCCTCGGCCCGCAGGCGGCAGCCAAACTCGCGATTGAGCGCGCCGATGGCACGGATCGCCAGTATCGAATTGCCGCCGACCGCAAAAAAGTCTTCCTGCGGCCCCACTGCACTTCGGCCCAGCACCGCGGCGAGTACCCCGCCGACGCGACGTTGCATGAGACTCCAACCATAATCCGGCTCGACCATCGCGACCTGAGCTGCGCGCGATTCCAGTCCGCTGCGATCGAGCTTCGCGTTGGTCAGTCGCGGCAACTGCGCCAGCGCTTCGACAGTCGCCGGTATCATTGCCGCCGGCAGCAGGGATTTGCAGTGGGCCAGCAACTGCTCACTATCGACCACTGAGGGCGCCACGAATCCATGCAGGCGAATGACCGAACCCTGCAGGCTGCGCACTGCGACGACGCAAGCGTCCTGCACAGCGGGATGGCTGCGCAGACACTGTTCGATTTCTGCCAGCTCGATGCGAAAGCCGTTGAACTTGATCTGCCGGTCGATGCGCCCAAGGAATTCCAGACGTCCGTCCGGCAGCCATCGACCCAGGTCGCCGGTGCGATAGCAACGTGCACCCGGCACATCGCTCCAGGCATCCGGTACGAAACTCAGCGCGGTTTTCGCAGGTGCATTGCGGTAGCCGTCGGCGATGCTGAGACCATGGACTACGATCTCGCCCGACTGGCCAATACCCATCATCCGGTCGCGCGCGTCAACCACGCGGATGCCCGCGTGCGGCAACGGTCGGCCGATCACGGATGCACCGACACCGCGCCGCCGTGGATCAGCAGCCGCAGAATTGATGACGACGCCGATCGTCGTCTCGGTCGGGCCGTAGTGATTGATGACGTGGCAGGCCGGTGCTACGGATACGATGGCATCAGTCAGTCCCGGCGGTAGCGCTTCACCGCCCATCAGAAGATGCCGGCGGGGCAGGAAGCGTCCGCTCGGCTCCAGTTCGAGCAGGCTGGCGATCAGGCTAGGCACGGTCTTGAGCACATCGGGCGGACGTGATACCAGCGACTCCAGCAGGCGCTGCGTGTCACGGAGCAGCGCCTGATCGATCAGGCGCAGTTCGCCGCCGGTCGCGAGCGCGCCGAACAGTGCGGTGTAGGTCAGGTCCGCGGCAAACGTGCCGATCCCGACCCACACCAGCGGGCCATTCGCGGCCAGCGCCGACGAGATGCTGGCAACGTATCGCGCCAGCTGGCCACGGCCAACCATGACCCCCTTTGGCGTGCCGGTCGAGCCGGATGTGTAAACGAGATAGGCCGGCAGGTGCGCGGCGTTTTCGGCAGCAATGCGTTCAACGGCGTCGGCATGCGCGTCTGGCGCAATGGCTTCGTCGATGCAGACGCCGACCTCGGCGTCGCTGAGCAGCGCATCCACACGCGGCGTGGGCCACGCCGGGTCGATCGGCACAAACGCGGCCCCGCATTCGAACGCAGCGAGCATGGCGACGACCTGCACCATCGGGTCGGTCGCGCGAATCGCGATCCTGCAACCGCGACGAATGCCCTGCGCCGACAGGTATTGCGCCATCTGGCGGACGTGCTGCGCGAGCTCCACGTAACTGAGTGACCGCGTCGCGTCACTTAAGGCCGTGCGCTCGGGACAGGCCGTGACCGTGCGCTGAAAGAGCGCCAGCACATCAGTCACATCAGCGGCGCTCCTTGACGGTCGCACCCACTGGGCGAGCCGCGCGAGTTCCTCGCTGCCCAATGCATCGGCTAGCGCATCACACTGCTGCGGAAGCGCAGCGGCCATGACCCGCGCAACAAAGCGATCGACCAGCACGGCGACCGCATCGGCGTCGAAGCGCGCAGCGTCGAAGCGCCACTCGAAGGCGATTTCACCATCAGGCTGCGCGTTGGCGTGCAGGTGCAGCACGCCATCGAGCGATTCATCGGCGCAAGAATGTGCATGTACTGATGTTTCTTCTGCGACGTTCTGCACCGCCAGTGTGAAAGGGGGCGGTCGCGCCCCGCCTTCGGTCAGGCGTAGCGGCAGATCGAAACGCAAGGCCCATTCCGCGGCCTGGCCGAGCTGACGATCCATCGCAACGATCTGTTGCCGCAGGGTAGGCTGGTGTTCCGCAGACAGCCAGACGGGGTACGTCCAGGCGAATCGTCCGGGACAGGCGTTCAGATCGGCCAGCGGACGGCCGTCCAGGATCACGCCCAGATGCACGCTGCCATCAGTGGAAAAGTCCCGCAGTACCGTTATCCATAGTGCAGCAATAACCGCGCAGAGGCTGCTCTGCGTCGCCTGTGCCGTACGACGGACTGCCAGGCCCAGGCCGGTGCGCTGTACCGTTGCGCGCCAGCCAGGCGATGAGGCATCGGCAATCATCACGATATCCAGTGACTCGCCACGACCTTGCGCAGCCATCGGCAGTGCTATCGAGAGCGGTTCTGCCGCCGCATCGGTCATCCAGGCGGCGACGTCCGCATAGTGCATGGGCGAATCGGCCGGCGCACCATCCAGCGAACGGGCCAGCGCGTCGGCCAGGATCGCCATGCTAGGCGCATCGAACGATGCCGCAGTCACGGCAATGAGCAGCAGGTGGCCGCCGTTCCACGGCATCAGCCCGGCACGCACGCCGGCCGTGCAGTCCGTCAGCTGCGACCAGACGCACTCCATCTCGGCGAGCGCGGCCATCGCCGGCAGCAGGGCCGGTGGGATGGCAGCGGCGTCTGCCACGGTCTGGAACGTCTGGCCGAACTGTTCGACATAACACGTGCGCAGCACTTCCCAGTCGGCGATGACCTGTGCGAACGCCGCGCGAATCCCCGCGGCCGTATGACGTGCATCGATCCGCAGGATGCCGCGCACGCGCCGTTCCATGGCGCCGGCCGCTACAAGCGCCTTCTGCAAGGGCGACAGCTCGCACAGCGGCGAACCAGCGCTATCGGAGGGAATTTCGTGCAGCGATGCGTTCATGCGGGAATCGTCATTCAATCGTGGGGCCGCCGGATCAGTCCGACTCTGACCAGCACGCGCCACGCATAGACGCCCACCCGCGCAACGCGAATGCTGCGCAGGTGCCGGCGGGCTTCTTGCTGCCAATGCAGTCGGGCCGGTTCGACGAGTTGGGACTCGACGCGCTGCCACAGCGACGACTGGAGCGTCTGCACGGCGCGGCCGACCCACCAGCGGGACGGAAACTGATCCAACGTGTTGGCCAGAATGAGATGCAGCAGATTGCGGTAGTCGCGCTCGTCGAGAGTCTCCGCAGTAACACCGTGGAACTCGATGGCTGCGCGGCCCTGCGCGTCAAACAGCGAGCGATGGCGGACGCGGCAGAACAGATACACCAGCCGTTCCGCTTCCGCGCCGACGGCGGCGCGTACCCGGCAACGATCCACCTCTTTGGCAGGACCGGCGAACGTCGCAGTGCCATAGATGTTGTGACACAGCGCCGCAGCGCACACCGTCTCTTCGAGCCCCCATGCGACCAACAGGTTTCGCGTTCCGATCACGTGATCGCGCACGGTGCGATCCGAATGCGCCTCGTCGGCGTCGCCGAGATCGCACATGAGCGCGAGTGCCGATTCCTCCAGCGGCGTCATGCCACCTCCTGTGCCGGACCCGTCATGCCGACCAGCACCCGCCGTTCGCCGACGTAGCTGCGTCGCCCGTGGCTGTACAAGGCGTTGTCGAGCACCAACAGATCGTTGTACCGCCAGGGAAACACGATGGCATGAGCGGCGTAGGCGTCGCGGATCGCTGCCAGATCGACGGTTCCGATCGGGCTGCCGTCGCCGAAACAGGCGTTGCGCGGCAGCGACTGCTCGTCGAACAGGCCGCGCAGGTCGCGTTCCATGGCAGCGCCCATCGACGACACATGGAAAAGGTGCGCCTGGTTGAACCACACTTCCGCGCCGGTAGGCGCGTGGGTGCGCACGGCCGGCAAGACCTGCCAGGTGCGCAACACGTCGCCCGGCAGCCATCGCCACTGCATACCGTGGGTGAGGCAGTAGGACTCGACTTCATCGCGCGAGGCAGTCTGGAATGTTTCCTGCCACGACAAGCCGATACCGCGGTGGTAGTTGCGCAGATACATCACGCCGCGTGAGGCAAACCGATCGCGTGTGGCGGCGGGAATCGCCGCGAGAACGCGCCGGTTGTCCGCCACAGGCGTCTCACCGCCGCGCTCAGCCACCTGGCGTGACCAGAACATGATGCGTGCCGGCCATCGGGCGGAATAGGCATTCTCGCTGTGCAGCGGAATCTCCGCGTCAGCCGCGTATTCGGTCGACGTATAGACGTGGTTGTGCACTCGCGTGCGCGGCGTCGACCGGTTTTCATAGGCGATCATCGCCCCCTGCCCCAGCAAGCCGACACAGGCTTCAAACCCTTCGATCGACATGTCCGCGAAATCGCGGAACAGCACGGCTCCCTGCTCCGCCAGCAAGTGCTGTATCGCCGGGCCCTGCGCGCTTAGCCATTGTGGCAAGGCAGTGGCCGTTGAAGCCTGCACCAGATGGATGCCGGCCAGTGCCGCCGGCCGACTCTGCGCCACCTCACCGATTGCGCTCGCGCTGCGGCGCCCAGCGCCACGTAGCCGCCCCGCCAGTGACAGCGCACGTTCCTCAAGCGCAGTCTGACGTTTGCCGTCGAAGTCGTGACAAACGCCGGCCGCCTGCCGGGTCGCATCCTGGGCGATGGCCGCAAGCATGGCGTAACACAGCTGTGCCCATCGCCCGACGGCACTTTCATCGTAGATACCGATATCGGCATCCAGGTGAACGGTAAGCCCGTCCCCCCCCGCCTGCGCAGCGATCAGTAGCGGAAACTTCGCACCTGCCCGCTCAACCGGTACATATTCCACCGTGCAGCTGTCGAATTCAGGCAGGCGAACTGCTTCGCTGTAGACGAACCGCACGTGTGCGTGGGCGCCGCTCGCCATCGGCGCATTGCCGGAAACAACCTGCTCATACGGCAGATCCTTGTTCTCCAGCACGCCGATTGCGCGAAAGCCCGTCGCCTTGATGGCATCGGCCAGCGAACTCACCGCGTCGACGGGAACGGAATACAGCACGCTATTGAGGAAATAGCCGCAAACACCATGCAGGGTTTCGTCATCGCGCACAGCCATGGGCACAGCGATCCGCACCACAGGCAGGTCAGCCGCCTGCCCAAGGGCAAGGCCCACGGCCGTCAATACCAGTGTGTGCATCGATACCTGCTGCGCTGCGGCCACTGCACGCAGCGACGCCGTCTGCGCCGAATCGAGCGTGGCGCTGCGCCGGAGTACGCGCGTTGCGCCACGCTGGGCGCGGCCCGGCAGCTCCGGAAGTCCAGCGGCATCGGCGAGCGCGTTGGCCCAGTAGCTCTGCTGCGATGCCAGCCGTTCCGTTGTGGCCGCGTGCTGACGCCGGCTGAATGCCGCATAGGCATCGCGCGGCGGGGCGGCGGGCAACGCCTCGATGCCGTTGTAGGCCCGCGAAAGCTCGTCAATCAGCTGCGCGGTAGACCACTCGTCAATGAACAGGTGGTGCAAGCGGAGCAGCACGACTGTCTCGTCCGTACCAGCCGGCAGAACATGAACGGCGGCGACCGGCCCCGTCTCCAGGTCGAGCGGCGATGTCGCCAGTAGCCGAAGCCGCAATGCAATGTCGGCTGGTGCTTCGACCTGCCATTCCCACAACGGTGTTTCGCCGATCCGCTGCCGCGCTGACTCGCCGTTCCACGTAATCCGCGTATAGAAGACGCCGTGTCGCGCAATGACACGCCCAAAAGCGTTGCGCAAGCGCGCCAGGTCGAGCGCGCCATGCACGCGCAACGCCACGGGCACCAGGTAGGGATCCGGCAGACCGCGGCGACGCGCATCGAGCGCCGCAACCCATAGCGGCTGCTGGAACAGTGACAAGGGCGCATCAGCGCTATCGCCCGACGGCGGCGATGCCGGTACGGTCGCGGCTGCCGACGTAGCCAAGCCATTGCCGGCTGCTGCGTCGATCGCGCCGGCAATGCGTCGCGGCGTCGACAGAGTGACCAGCACAGCCAGGGGCACGGACACGCCAAACTGCTTGCGTATCTGGCCGCGCAGACGAATCGCCAGCAGCGAATGCCCGCCGACGGCATGGAAATCATCATCCGGCCCGAACGCCTCGTGCTGCAGCAGATCGGACCACAGTGCCATCACCGTTGCCGTCGTCGCGTCGTGCGCCTCGAGGACGGGCGGTGTCTCGCCGACCATGGTCGGCAGCGCCGACTTGTCGAGCTTGCCGTTCTCCGTCAGCGGCATCTGTGCAACGCTGTACCAGTGCGAAGGCCACAGGAATTCCGGCAGTGCCTGTTGCGCCGCGGTGCGGACGATGGCCAGCGTCGTGGCAGATTTCAGCCGGACGTAGGCACGCAGTTCGCGGTCACCATCGGGCAGCGAGGATGCTTCAATAGCTACCTCGGCGACGCCGGGCAACGCCTGCAAGCGTTCGCGCACCTCGCCCAGCTCCACGCGATGACCACGGATCTTGACCTGCTCGTCGCGCCGTCCGGTGTATCGCAGGTGTCCGTCGGCGTCGATATAGCCGAAGTCGCCGCTGCGGTACGCACGCGCGCCTGAAAAGCCACCGGCCGGGTCGGGAACAAAGGCCTCGGCCGTCAGGCGGGCCAGGCCGCGATAGCCGCGTGCCACGCCGGCGCCACCAATGAGGATTTCACCGGTCTCCCCGTGCGGCACCGGACGAAGCGCAGCATCGACGACACGGATCGACGTCGCGTCGATCGGTGCGCCGATCGGCAGCGAGCCGTCGTCGTACAATCGCGCCGCCGTATAGATGGTGCAGCCGACAACAGTTTCGGTTGGGCCGTATTCGTTGTGGATCGTGTAGCCGGGAAACAGGGCTGCGGCGGCACACTGGGTGGCGCCATGAAGCGCCTCCCCACCGAAAATCAGTTCGCCGGCGGAGGCGAATCCGCCCGCGCCATCACGCTCGATCGTCATCGGCGTGATCTGACTCGGCGTCAACTTCACCAGCCAACGCCCCTGCAACCGGTCCAGGGATTCGATCAGGCCAGTGATCTCGCGCCCCTGCGGCACGATATGCACGCAGCGGCCGCACACGATGGGCAGCAGCAGTTGCGTGATCGCCGCATCGAAGGCAGGATTCAGGTGCGCGACCGCGCCGCGCAGCGCATCCATGCCATAGTGCCGCGCTGCCCAAGCCAGGTAATTCGACAGCCCGCTGCGACGCAGCTCGACCGCTTTGGGCGCTCCTGTCGAGCCGGACGTGTAGAGCAGATAAGCGAGGTCCGCATCGTCATCCGCAACCGGCCGGCAGCCAGCGAGCGTTGTGTCCAGTGACTCGACAACCAGCGCCATCGACGCAGGCTCTGCGGCGGCACGCACGATAGCCTTCGCGCCGATCGCCCGTGCGCGCCGCAGGGCCTGTGCGCCAGTCACGATCACGAACGTGCGTCCGGCGTGCAGGCATGCGCACAGCGCCAGCACCAGTTCCAGACTGCGAACGATGTCCAGTGCAATGATCGCTTCGACTGAATAGCCGCTACGCAGCTCCGCAGCCAGGCGATTCATCCGCTCGGCAAATGTGGCGTAGTCCATTTGTCGCTCGCACTCCTCGACGGCGATTGCCGTGCCGAAGGAAGCGAGCTGCGCCAGCGCCTGCGTAAGATGCCAGTCGGCACGCGGGCCACCGTTCAATTCAGAAACACGATTCATCGCCTTGCCTCACTACGCATTGCGTAGGAACCCATGGCCACGTGCAGTTCGCGCGGGCCTGCATATGGGTTGCGTCCATGCGCGAGCAATACATTATCGACGACCAGCACGTCGCCCGCCTCCAGCGCAACACTCCATTCCAGCCACTCGTATACCGCTTTGATATGCGCCATTGCCGCGTCATCAATGCGGCTGCCATCGCCGAAACAGCAATCGCGCGGCAAGGATTCGGCGCCGAAGGCATCTACGAGTTCCTGCCGCACGTCTTCGCCGAGAAACCAGGGATGCCAGTGTTGCGCCTGGTTGAACCAGCAGTCCTCACCGGTGACGGCGTGCTTCTCCACTGCCGGACGCGTGCAACGGGTCTGCAGCGTGTCCTCGTCAATCCAGCGCCACGCCATGCCGTGCGACTGGCAATGGTTTTCGGCCTGTTGCCGCGTGTGTACGCGCAATACCTGCCGCCAGTCCAACCCCACGCCGAGGCCCATGGTCCGCACATAGCACACGCCTTTTGCACGGAACTCTGCTACCAATGTCGCATCAAGCTCAGCAATGACCTCGCGACTGTCGGCCAGCAGCGTCTCGCCACCGCGAGTGGCAGGACGTACGCTGCGGAACGCGATGATGTCCGGCCAGTCGGCGTTGAATGAGTTTTCGTTGTGCCAGATCAGCTTCTGTTCCGGTGCGTGCAATACCGGCGTGTAGACATGCTGGTCGGCCGTTCCCAGCGCAACATGCTCGCCATTTTCCTGCATGAGCGAAGGAGCGAAATGACGCACGAGCTGCGCGAACGCTTCGGGCGTATCGCACCCTGCAGACTGGAACAGCAGCGCGCCGCTGCGATGCAATTGCTGGCGCAACCGTGTCGCGTTTTCCGCCAGATAGGCGGGCAGCGCATCCGTCGGACGCGTAATGACGGTATGTCGAAGCATCAGCCGGTCACCTCTGCCTGCCGGCATGGGGATGCCGCTTGCGGGCTTTCGAGACAGGCATTGCGCCAGCGCGCAGCCAGTACGGTTGCCAGCGCGCGGCTGGTTCTCGCCGGGGTGAACTGGAGCGTTCCGGAGAGTGCGTCTCCGTCCACGGCAAGCTGGAGGTTGATCGCGCACTTGGCGTCGACGGACTGGGCGCGCATCCGCGTCACCGTGAGATCGCCCCAGTCGCCCGCGTCGATGCCAAATCCGACATACGTGAAATTGATGGCGACTGCCGCATCGGTGCCCTGCCGGGCCAACAGTCGCCGCACGCGACTGTAAGGGACGTCCTGGCGTGTCAGCGCGCCACGTAGACGTTCACGCGTCACCGTCAGCGTCGCGGAAGGCTGGTCTGCACGGCACGCCGAGACGCGGATCGGCAACATGTTCACGAAATAGCCGACGGTGGCGGCATATTCTGGCCGCGTGCGACCGCTGCAGGTCGTCGTGATGACCAGATCATCAGCACCTAGCACAGCGCCGCAGGCGCGGAACCATGTGGCCAGCAGCCACTCGAAGCGACTGCATGCCTGTAGCGTGCAGACCTCGTCGATACGCGCGAGCTCATCTGCTGCGTAGCTCACGGCGACGCCTGCCAGCGACGCGCCTGCAGACGAATCATCTGGCGTGCCCAGATTCATCACGTTTGCATAGGAGTGAAGTTCTTCGCGCCACGCCGCCAGGGACGCGGCAAAGTCGTCGCTCTCAGCAAAGGCACTCTGAAGCTGGGCGTAAACGAAATACGCGCTGTCGGGAACCACCGGCGGCAGTTCGTTGCCACTGCGGATTGCAAGGTAGTCTCGCCGCAGATCGTCCATGAGCACCGGCAGCGACAGCGCGTCGCAGGCGATATGGTGGACCACGAGCTGGACGATGTGCCCGTCGCCGTATTGGAGTACCCGCACCCGTAACGGACTTTCGTTTTCGAGGTCGAAAGGCCGGCTCGTTCCCTGCCGTTCCCACACATCGCGC
Organism: Tahibacter sp.; assembly: GCF_032229445.1. NCBI lineage: Bacteria > Pseudomonadati > Pseudomonadota > Gammaproteobacteria > Lysobacterales > Rhodanobacteraceae > Tahibacter > Tahibacter sp. The sequence continues at coordinate 154,835 of NZ_JAVTWC010000103.1, read as the reverse complement.
GTCCTATCGGCGCGCGCTGCGTCGAAAGTCACAGGCACTGCTACGGCACCGGGCCGCTGAGTGAAAACGCCGTCTTCCTCGGCATAGGTGCAACGCAGCGCCAAATGCTTTTCCGCCAGGCGTTGACAGGCAGCGTGGAGCGCATTGCGCTGCAGTGGGCCATCGACGTCCGCAATCAGACTGATGTTGTAGGCGCTGCTGTCTGGCGCGAGCAGCGCTTCGTAGAACAGATCCTGCTGTAGCGGCGACATCGGCCATGCGCCGTGCACACAGGGTGCCGGTGGCGGCGTTTCTGGCGCTTTCGGCGACATCGGCAGTGGCGACTGGACGATGCGTGCCGTCGCCGCCACGGTCGGCTCCGCGAAGAAGGCTTTCAGCGACAGCTGTACACCGCAGCGCGACTGGATCGCATGCCAGACCGCCATGGCACGCAGGGAATCGCCGCCGGCAACGAAGAAGTCGCTGTCCGGCGAATCCGCGTGCACACTGGCCACCTCACGCCATAGCACAGCGATGTCGCGCTCCGCCGCCGTCCACGCGCGCGTATCGGCAACAGTGACAGGGGCCTGCGCCGGGTCCGGCAGCAGGCTCACATCGACCTTGCCGTTCCGATTGAGCGGCAGCTCCGCGACGATCCACAGGTGATGCGGCCGCATATAGGACGGCAGCTTCGCGGCAGCCTGCGCACGCAGGACAGCGCTGTCCGACGTCGCTGCTGGCACTTGCACCACATAGCAGCAAATACATTTGTTGCCGGCCGCATCGGCGCGCACGGCAATGTGACACTGGGCCACCTCGTCGCATGCCGCCATTGCCGCGGCAATCTCCTCCAGCTCGATGCGATAGCCGTTGACCTTGACCTGCGCGTCGCGCCGGCCGACGAACTCCATCACCTCGCCGTCGAGCCGGCGCACGATGTCCCCTGTGCGATACAGACGCGCACCGGACGGTCCGTCGGAATCTGGCACGAAGGCGGCCGCGGTTCGCGCGCCACCGCCGAGATAGCCCAGGGCCAGGCCCGCTCCGCCGAGATGGAGCTCGCCGGTCGCGCCGATCGGCACCGGGTTGCCATGCACGTCGAGGATTCGGCCGATATCGCAGCGCATGACGCGTCCGATCGGGATGGGACGCACTGCGCTCGCCTCCGTGAGTTGTACCGGATACCCGCTACTGAAAGTGGTGTTCTCCGTCGGTCCGTAGACATGGACGAACTGCGTCGTCGGACATGCCTGCAGCGCCGCTGCGACCGTGGTATTGGTCACCGCTTCACCGCCGAACAGGACAGTGCGCATGCCGGCGAAGAGCGTGGGAGAAGTCACGGCGAGCCGATTGAACAGCGCCGTGGTAAAGAAGGCCGCCTGTATCCGCTCGCTTCGCACCAGCCCGGCGAGTGCGTCGGGCGACAAGAGCAGGTCGCGATCCGCCACGACCACGCAGGCACCCTGCAGCCAGGCGCTCCACAACTCGTAGGTCGCCGCGTCGAACGCCAGCGTAGCCGATTGCAGACACGACTGGCCCGGCTCGAAACGCAGCCATGGCTCAGCCGCGGCCAGGCGGGCGACACTGGCATGACTGACGACGACGCCCTTGGGCTGTCCCGTCGACCCCGACGTGAAGATTGCGTAGGCCGGATGAAGATGTGGCGCGATGTCCACTGCGGCAAACGGAGCAGCGTAGCTCGCCACATGCGCGCCGCGCACTGCGTCTTCGGTCGCGACGACTGGCATCGTCGTGTTGCGCAGCGCCAACAGCAGTGCTTCGTCGGCCAGCACGAGTCTGGGGCCGGCATCGTGCAACATGCTGGCCATCCGATCCGCAGGAATGGCCGGATCCAGCGGCACGTAAGCAGCCCCCGCCAGTATCACCGCCAGCAGGCAGACATAGTTGTCCACGATGGGCGTTGTGGAAATGCCGACGAAGCATCCGGGCCCGACACCCTTGGTTTGCAACCATCGCGCGAGCACCGCTGCGCGCTGTTCGAGTTGCGCAAAACTCAAGCGAAGATCGCCAACCACGAGCGCCGGCAACGCCGGATGTTCCGCAGCAACGGCGGCGAATCGCAGGCCGAGCGACCTGCAATCCGCGCTCGCAACCGCTGCGTCGGGCAGATCGGAAGAGCGCGTGCCCCACACCTCGGCCAGCGCACGCGTCGGCGCCACGATCACCGCCGCGAGCACTGCGTCGAACTGCTCCGCGAGACGCTCCACCGTCTGTCGTTCAAACAGGCCGCCATCGAACTCCCAGCGCAGGCGCGACACCTCGGTGCCGCGCGTGATGTCCAGCCCCAGGTCGAACTGCGATGCAGCGCGATCCAGCTCCCACAACCGGCCGCTCGCGTTGCCGAGCGTCAACCGGGTGGCGTCCGGCTGGAGCCCCAAGGTCAACTGGAACAGCGGATGATGGCTGGCATTGCGCGCGACGCCAAGCCGTTCAATCAGCCACTCCAACGGCGTGGCCTGATACTCATGCACGGCGCGGTTGAACTGCCGCACCTTGTCCAGCACGCTGCGGAAAGTATCGGAGTGAACAACGTCCACGCGCAGCGGCAGTACATTGACGAAAGTTCCGACAATCCGCTCGCTGCAGGCCACCGTGCGATTGGCGAACGGCACGCCGATCACGACGGCGTCGTCGTCCGCGTAGCGCCGCAGCAGCGCGCAGTAAACGGCGTGCAAGGCCATGAAGAGGGTAGCGCCACATTGGCCCGCAAGACGCTCGAGCGCGGCCACCTGCGCTTCGGGCAGGTACCGGATGACGCGGCCTGACTGCTGGCTGCGCGTCGCTCCGCGTGTGCGGTCGGTCGGCAAGGTGTTCAACGGTGGGATCGCACCGAGCAATTCGACGTAGGCATCGACGTCGCGCCGATTCTTCGGGGCCGTGCGTTGGCGCTGCTGCCAGACCGCGAAATCGGCATAGTCGACGCAATCGTCCCGTTCGGCGTCATCCCTACCGTCGTAGGCTGCGGCCAGGTCGTCGAGCAGGACACCGACAGCCACCGCGTCAGCCGCCGTGTGATGCACAACCACGCAGAGCACGGCATCGACATCTCCCAGCACCAGTCGGGCCCGCAGCGGCGGCTTGACGAGCAGATCGAATGGCTCATCGACGAAGGCGCGCAGCGCCTGCGCCAGTGCCGCATCATCGCGCGTGAGCACGCCGCCGCGACGGACACAGTGCAGCGAAAACGCCTCTGCGGGCAGCGATTGCCGCATCCAGCCCGACGCCGACTCGACGAAGACGGAACGCAATTCCGCGTGCCGCTGCACGACGTGGTGCATCGCCGCTTCCAGTCGCGCGACATCGGGCGCGCGATCGAAGTGGACCAGCAGAGGCAGGTGCAGCGCGCGGCAGCCGTTCTGCGCGCGCTCGGCAACCCAGAGTGTTTCCTGCTGCCAGGTCAGCGGGCGCGGCGCGTGGCGATCGATGCGCACGGCGAGGACGTCGGGAGCGTCTGCAGCGACGCTCTCGGCAAGCAGTGACAGAAGCGCCGGTTTGTGGGCCTTGAGCGCGGTCAGGAGATTGGCGTCGACCACCCCCGGCGGCGCTTCGTAGCGCAGCTTGTCGCCATCGGCGATCAACCGCACGCGACGGTTTCCCAACTCGCTCAGTAGCGCATTCACGTCCATCAGAGTTCTCCGTGCTCCATCGCCATCGCCTCGGAAGCGTCGACTGCATCCGACGGGTTCTGCACGGATCTGAGCAACCACCTGCGCTCTACGAGCGCGCTCAGATCGGCCAGATGTTCATGCCGGTAGAACTCACCGATGCTGAGCGCGATGCCGTAGTGCTGATTGATGCGGTTGAGCACCGACATGGCCGACAGCGAGCTTCCCCCACCGAGGAAAAAGCCGAGCCGAGGGGTCAGCATCGCCGTGTCCGGAAGCACTTCTTTCCACATTGCCGCAATTTCACGGACGAACGGATTGGCGTCGGACAGTGCCGCCCCGCCGTCGCCCTGCTGCGGCACCTGTGTGCCCGGAGCCAGCAGCACCAGCCGCCCGCGGTCGATCTTGCCGTTGGCCGACAACGGCAATGCCCCTATCACGAAGACTTCGCGCGGCACCATGTACGCAGGAAGATGTTCGGCCAGCACGTCGCGCAGTGCGCGGATGTCTTCACCTTGCAACGGCCGCGGTGGCGTGTCGTGCGGCGTCGCCTCATCGACGACGAAGGCGCAAATATGGCGCGCACCGCCCTCACCGCGTACGACGGCGACGGCCGACTCGAAACCGCCGAAACGGCGCAGCGTGGATTCGATCTCGCCCAGTTCGATGCGATGACCGGCGATCTTTACCTGGTGGTCCCGGCGGCCGACGAGTTCCACGCGCCCTTGCGCATCGATGCGTCCGAGATCGCCGGTGCGATAGCGCCGCTGCGAGGTGCCCGGATACACGACAAAACTCTGCGCGGTCCGTGCGGGGTCGCCGCAATATTCCCGAGCGAGCCCGGCGCCTCCGATATGGATTTCCCCCAGCACCAGCGGCGGACAGGGCGAGCCGTCGTCGCGCAGGACCTCGATGGTCTGGTTCGGCAGCGGCAGGCCATAGGGAATGCTGCGCCACCGTGGATCGACCTGGTCGATGCGATGGTAGATCGACCAGATGGCCGCCTCGGTCGCGCCGCCGAGGCTTACGGCCAGCACCCCCGGTTGCGCGACCAGGCGTTGCGCCAGCGGCAACGCAATCCAGTCGCCCGACAGCATCACGAGGCGCAACGCCGCCGTCCCCTCGCCGGATGCGTCGCACAGACCCTCGATCAGGATCTGATACAAGGCCGGCACCGAATTCCACACACTGACAGCGTGCGTCCGCACCAGCGCCGGCCAGACACCCGGACGCTGCACTTCATCCTGCGTCGGCAATACCAGCGTTGCGCCGGCTGCCAGCGTGCCGAAGATATCGTAGACGGACAGGTCGAATCCCAGCGCCGAAATACCGAACACGCGATCATCCTGGGTGACGGCGAAAAGGTCGTTGATCGCAACCAGCGTATTGGAAACGGCCGAATGCACCATGACGACGCCTTTGGGTGTGCCGGTCGAACCCGACGTGAAAATGACGTAGGCGGGATCGGACGCATCCGTCGCGAAGGCCGTCTGCGGCAGTGCCACGGAATCCGCGAAGTCGGCAACGCGTACGTGCTGCACGCCGTCGGGCAGCGGCGGCGCGCTCGTCGATGTCACGGCGATGCGCACCGCCGCTTGTTCGAGCATCGACGCAATTCGCGCGGCCGGCAATCCAGGATCCACCGGTACATAGGTGCCGCCGGCAAGCAGGACGCCGATTGTTGCAACGATCTGATCGCTGCATTTGGGCAGGAGAATCGCCACGGGTTCTCCGCGCGCGAGTGCGGCGTCGCGCAGACCTCGGGCCATGCGGGCGCTGCGCCACAAAAGGTCACCGTAGCTGATGCGCTCGTCGCCGCAGACCAGCGCGAGACGCTGCGGCTGCGCAAGCGCGCGGCGCACGAAGGCTGCCTCGATACGCTGCGTCGGCGCCCATGCCGGCACGGCGGGCGTTTCCACAGGCGCGATTCCGAAGCGCTTCTGCCAGGACTGCTTTGGTTCGAGCAGTTGCGCAACCAGCGCCGAGTAGGCATCGAACATCGTTTCCACCAATCCGGGCGCGAATGCTCCGTCGACGCTGTTCCAGTGCAGCTGCACGCCATCCTGGCTACGCGAGGTTGTGTGATCGATGAATACCTGCGACGTCTGCGAGTGACGGAATCGTTCATGCAGCACCGCATCGTCGGAGGCCGATTCGTGATCGAGCGTGTCGGTGAAGACGAACGGCACGAACACCGGCGCGCCGCCGCCGCGCCGCCGCCCCATCTCGCGCAGCAGCGACACCGCGCCATAGGCACGGTGTTGCAGGTCAGACGCAAGACGGCGCTGCACGTAGCGAACGCGGTCAGCGAAGCTCGCCGCAGGCAGTTCCAGCTCCAGCAGCAGCAGCGACGTGAAATCACCGACGGTACGTGCGGCGTCCGGTGGCAATTCGGACCGGTCGTACAACGTCACCACGATGGAAAAGCGCGGCTCCTCCGCCCAGTGCGCCAGCGTCTGGGCGTAGATCGTCAACAACACGGCGGCTTTGGTGACTCCCAGCGCGCGAGCCCGTTCCTCCAGCCGCGTCCACGCTTCGTGACCCAGTGCCAGCGTTCGCCGACGGTACTGCGGCGAGCGCGGCGCTGCTGCTGCCGCCGGCAGTACCGGCCCCAGGCGCAAGTCATCGGCGCGTTCATGCCAGTACGCCTGCGCTGCCTGGTGGGCCGGGCTGGCGCGGCGTTCGCGCAGAAACTTCACATAGTGCGCAAAATGGAATCCAGAGGGCGCAGTCAGTGCTTGACCCAGCAGCAGGCTGCGAAACTCTTGCGCGAGGATACGACCGCTCCAGAAATCGACAATCAGCATGTCGACCGCAATATGTACCGTCGCACCCTGGGACCGGCGCGACAGACGGACGTTGAACAGCGGCCAGCACTCCGGATCGAAGGTGTGCGAACACATCTGCTGGCGCCAGTGGTCGATGTGCTGATCGCAGACAGCCGCGTCGGCGCCGCGCAGATCGCATTCGACGACGGAATAGCCCGGCGTCGCCGGCAATATCCGCTGCCGGCCGTCGGGCTCCACGACGGCGCGCAGCATCGGATGGCGCGCAATCAGCGTCGCTACTGCCGATGCCACGCGATCGGCCGCCTCGCTGGCGATATCCAGTTCGACATAGGCCGCGGTCGCGAGCCCGCCGCCGGTCAGGCTCGCGGAGCGCCCGATCCAGTACGCCTGCTGCACTTCGGTCAATCCGAACGCGGCATCGGGATCGACTGGCGATAGCGCGGTCAGCGCCGGCGCGGCCGACACCGCGTTTTCCGTCACGACGCCACGGCTGCGCAGGCGTGCGGCGCAACCGCGAAGCGACGGGTCGTCGAACAGTTCCAGCACCGGGCACGGGACGCTGAAGACATGGCTCATCCGCTCGCAGAGGCGTAGCGCCGACAGGGACGATCCGCCGAGCGCAAAAAAGGTCTGGTTCGGATCGTTCACCGCCACACCGAGTACATCGGACCACAGCGCGGCGACCGCGGCATCAAGCGGTAGCAGCGTGCCCGCAGGTTCCGCAATTGCCTGTGGTCGAACCAGGCGGCTCGCGTCAATCTTTCCGGCAGCATTCAGCGGCATTTCCGGCAAACGCACGAGCTGCGCCGGAACCATCGCAGCCGGCAGCGATTGCGTCAGGCGGCGGCGCAATTCGCTGGACTGCAGCACCGTGTCGGATCCCGCGAGGAACGTTGCCGTCCAGAACAGGGTCAGTTCGGTTTCGCCGGCCGTATTGGTACCAACCGCGCAACGGCATTGCGCGACATCAGGCCAGCGCGCGACACAGGCTTCGATCTCGGCCGGTGCAAACCGCATAGCACCGATATTGACCTGCTGATCCGCGCGACCGAGATACTCGATGCTGCCGTCGGGCAGATACCGCCCGCGATCACCGCTGCGGACTGCGCGCCGCCCGTCCTCTGCGGGCAGGAAGCGCGCCGCCGACGATGCTGCCGCACCCAGGTAGCCCAAGGCCAGATCCTTGCTTTCGATAAAAATCTCGCCCGCTTCCGCATACCCGCTACGCTCGCCGCCGGCATTGCGCACCACTACCGCCGTACCGGCGCCGGATGTTCCGAGCGGAACGACGCCTTCGCTTCGCACGGTCCAGGGCGCGCCAGCTTCGACGCACACGTACTCGCTCAGCGCCCGCTGGGATTCGGTCATGCCGTACAGGTTGACGACGCCGCAGCGCGGTGCCAGCGCTCGCAACGTTGTGACGTCGCTCCAGCGCAGCAGGTCGCCGCACAGGAATGCCCAGCGCAGCGTCGGTATCGACAGTCCGGATGGATTGTCCGTTGCCGCAAAGCGCGACATGCCTGGCGTCAGATTGACAATGGTGACTTCCTGCGCAGCCAGCCAGGGGCCAAGACGCCCCGGTGCCAGCACCGCGTCGCCGGGAATCACGAGGCAGGCGCCGATGCACAGCGGCGTAAAGACATCGCGCTGTAGCGGATCGGACATAAGGCCACCGAGCATCGCGAAACGGTCGGCTGCGTCGATGCCGAATCGCGCCGCGAGGTGCGGCAGATGCGAGGTCAGCGACGCGTGTCGACCGAGCACGCCGCGCGGACGCCCACTGCTTCCCGAGGTGAAGGTCAGACAGGCGGGCTGGTCATGCTGCAACGGCGGCCATGCGCAAGCCGGCGCATTCGACGTTGTACCTGCCACGAGGCAGGGAATCGTCGAAGCCTCCGGCAGCTGGCTGCACAGCGACTGCTCCGTGCAGATCCAGGCAGCGAGCGGCAGGTCTGCAACGCGCCGGAACCCGCGACCCGAGGCCTCCTCGGCATCGACTACCGTGTAAACAAGGCCACTTTGCAGACAGGCCAGCATCACCGCCGGCAGATGCTGGTCACGTCGCGCGAGAATGGCGACGATGGCAGACGGCGCAGCGCGCAGCGCCAGCAACTGTGCGGCGAGCGCGTCGACCCTGGCTTGCAGTTCGGCGTAGCTGACCGGGCCGTCCGCCGCGAGCAGCGCCGTGGCCGCAGGCTGGCGTGCCGCAACCGCGCGGAACAGCTCGGGTATGCAAGCCGGCACTGCACTTGCCGGCAGGCCGGCCAACGGCTCGGCAGGAGGCAGCGCCAGGGTGGCGATGGAGCGGAAAGGATCCGCGCAGGCGGCGCCGAGCACGGCCAGGAAATTGGCATGCACGCAGGCCACGGCCGGCCTGCTGAAACGATCGCTGCGCGCGTGATAGCGGATCGCAAGCCCGGCCGGTTCGCGCTCAATGTAAACATTCAGTGCATATTTCGCATCGAGCGGCCCGACGGGTATATCGCTGACCGCGAGCCCTGGCAGGAGCAAAGGTTCCTGGGCAAAATCGATGAAGTTCAGCGCAACCTGCTGCAGCGGATGCACCGTTCCCTGGGCCGGGAACGGGGCTGCGTCAAGGATCTGCGCGAGGGAAAAGCCGGCATGCGTGGAAGTGGCGACGACGTCGTCGGCCACGCGTCGGCACAGCTGCGCAAAATCCGGCACATCGGCAGTACGCACGCGCAGCGGCAGAGCGTCCAGAAACAGGCCGACCATGGCCTCGTCGCCAACCTGCACGCGATTGTTCTGGGGGCGGCAGATGATGCTGTCGCCCTGAGCGTTGAAACGAAAAAGCACGCAGCCCAATGCTGCCAGCATCAACTGGTAGACGCTGACCCCCAAACCGCCCGCACAGGTGCTGACGGCGGCTTCGAGCGTCGCCGTCAGATCAAATAGGGACTCGTGAACAACAGCTACGCCCGGATCTGGCGCGTAAGCGATCGGTACAGGCGTGAACCCGTCGAAATAGCGCGCCCAGAAAGCCGCGTCGGCGGTTTCGTGGTGCTGGCGTTGCCGCTCGACCCGCAGTGCCACATCGATGAATCGCGATACGGGCGGTGACGCAGGCATGCCGTGCGCCAGGCGCGCGCCGTAAGCGCTCGCCAGGTCGCGCTTGAGGATCTGCGCCGACCATCCGTCCGCAGCAATGTGGTGGACGACGCAGACCAGCACATGATCGTCCGGTGCACTGCGCAGCAGCCGCGCGTGGAAAACATCGCCGGCTTGCAGGTTGAAAGGCTCGGCAACGACGCGCGCGATGGCCTGGTCGATTGCTTGTGCATCCGCTGATCCGATCACTTCGATCGCCAGTACTGCGCAGTCACCTTGCCGTTCCCACTGCGCAAACTGGTCATCGCGCATGCCGTAACACGTGCGCAGCGTTTCGTGGCGCCTTATCAGATCCGCTATCGATTCACGCAGCGCCGCGATGCGCAGTTCGCCGCGCAAACGCACGGCTAAAGGCATGTGATAGGCCGTAGATCCCGGCGTCGCCAGTTCACTGCGCAAGATGCCCGCCTGATTGGGCGTGAGCGGAGCGTAGACCGGACGCGCCTCGTCTTCGTCCGGGGCCGGCGCACGCACGCCGAGCATCGCGATAAGCTCTGGTTTGTGCGCGAGCAGCGCTTCACGCAAGGGCGCATCAATGCAAGCGGTGTCGCCCAGCACGCGCAGCCGACCATTGCCATGATCCAGCCGCAGGTTGCGTTCGGCAAGTGCGTGCAGCAGTTCATCCAAAGTCATAGCTCAAGCATTCCTTGCGGGGCCACGTCCGTGGCCTTGCCTCTCAACCGCTCTACGGCGAGAAACCGATCGATCGCTCCCGCCTGCGCGGCCAGCGTCCTTGCGCTGAACAGACGCGCGATGTCCAGCTGCACGCCGCATTCCCGGCCGATAGCGCGCGCAAGCTCCAGCACAAGCAGCGAATGGCCGCCGACGGCGAAGAATTCGGACGCCGTATCGAAATCACGATGACCAAGCAGTTGTTCCCATAGCCCGGCAACCAGCCGCTCGGTAGGCGACAGCGTATCGTCCGCCGCCGGCTTAGGGCCGTGCACCTGCAGGGCGGCCAGTGCATTCCGGTCGACCTTGCCGTTGGGACCCAGCGGCAAAAGCGCAAGGACCGTGATCGTCTGCGGCACCATGTGGCCGGGCAGCGACAGCGCCAGCTGGCGCCGCAAGTCAGACCCGCAGACGACTTGCGACTGTACAAATGCGGCAATATGCGCAGTGCTGCCGCCATCGCCGAGGTGGTGGATGACAGCGGCTGCCTCCACCCCCGCCAGACGCTGCAGCGCGCTGACGATCTCGCCGAGCTCGATGCGGAAACCACGCAGCTTGATCTGCTGGTCGTTGCGGCCACGCAGGTCGAGGCGTCCGTCGGGCAGCAGGCGCGCAAGATCACCAGTGCGATAGAGCCGCTCGCCGCTTTGCCTGGCGAACGGATGCGGCAGGAATCGCTCCGCGGTGCGGGCGGGCGCCGCGAGATAGCCGCGTGCCAGTCCGCAGCCCGCAAGGTACAACTCACCGCTGCCGCCGACGGGAACCGGGCGCAGCGAGGTATCCAGAATCCAGGCTTCGCTGCCGGGGAGTACATGGCCGATGGTCGGCGCGCCGGCAGCGCCGTCGATGCGGGCAACGGTCGAATACGTCGTATCTTCCGTGGGGCCGTAGAGGTTGAACAACTGCGTGGTGGGATGCGAGGCGCGCAGCATCGGTGCCAGCTGCTCCGGGAGCGGCTCTCCGGCCACGTTCACCACTTCAACGCTGGCAGGCAGGTTTCCGGACAGCAGTAGCTCGCGCAGAGCCGAAGGCACTGTATTGATGAACCGCAGGTGCGACGCATCCGACGCGATAGTCAACGCGTTCACGTGCAGGTGCAGGCTGCCGCCACAGAACAGTGTGCCGAAAATTTCAAAGATGGATAAATCAAAACAAATCGACGTGGTGGCGGCCAGACCTTGCCACAGGTGCGGCGCATAGAACTCGCGCGCCCATTGCAGCAGTGCCTCGACTGCGCCGTGCCGGATGCACACACCCTTGGGAACCCCGGTGGAACCCGAGGTATAGATGACATACGCGACCTGCTCTGCCGCAACAGGCCCAGGTGCAACCAGGGCTGGCGATACTGCCGCGTCTGCGTCAATGGCGCAGCTCGGCAATGACCGCAAGACCTGTGGCAGCTCCGTATCGGCATCGGTCAGGACCAGCACGGGCCGCGCGTCGGCGACGACTTGCGCGATGTACTCCGCCGGGTAGGACGGATCGATCGGGACGTAGGCCGCGTCGGCCAGCAGCACCGCGAGCAGTCCTGCCACCAGCGCCGGCGAACGTCGCATCATCACGCCGACGCGCTGTTCGCGCCTGACGCCGCAGCGTTTCAACTGGGTGGCAATCGACATCGCCCAGCCGTAGAGCGTCGCGTAGTCGATGCTCACGCCATCGCAGACGAGTGCCGTCGCCGTGGGCTGCCGTTCGACCTGCCGCCACAGCGCCCCTATCCAGCCGACGCCGTCCCGCGCGGCAACGGGCGGACCCGGCCGCTGCACGCTCCACATCTGCTCGGGAACGACCACGTCGTCGCGAACATCGGCGGCATCGGCGGACGGATTGGCCAACAGTTCGCAGAGGCTGTCGGTCATCGCCCGCGCTATCGCTTCAGACATGACGTCTGCGCGGTAGTCAACCGCCATCGTCAGGCTGTCACCGGATGTCATCATGGTGACCGCGTAATGGTGGCGGCGCTGGGCGAACGCGGGTTCACGGACCCTGACGGTCCAGGGCTGCATCTGGTAGGTATCGCGTCCGAGACTGACGATTCCAGTGGGCAGCGACGGCAGGAAATTGACCAGGATCTGCAGCGGATCTGCCGCAGCGGAAATCCGCGGCGACGCGGCAGCGTAACTGTGCACCAGCGCGCTGGCGCATTGGGCGCGCACGTCGGCGACGAGCACGTCGAACGACACGCAGCGCGACACGTCGACAATGACGGGTACCGGTTCGACGCAATACCCCTGGGTGCCGGCAAAACGCGCAGGACGGCCCGCCAACGGCACGCAGATCGCCACACGCGGCTGACCCGTCCAGCGGCACACAACTGCACCCACCGCCGCAACGAGGACGGCCAGCGCCGCATCGGCGTGGCGCAAGCGATGCGCCAGCCGGCGGATCGCCGCTACCCCGTGCACCGACGGCGCCAGGCGCCGCGCAGTTCCCGCAGCGGCGGCCGGATGCGCGGCACCGGGCCATTCCACGCGCGCCGGAAAGTCGGCGAGGCGGTCGCGCCAGTAGCGCTGCGCCTTCTCGCCCTCGTGCGATGCCAGCCGATCGCTTTGCCAGGTTTCATAGTTGGCGAACGATGCGCTGGCCGGCACATCACGTGCTGCATAGCGCAGCATCAGTTCGCGCACCGCATGGATCAGCGACGTCGCATCGGCGACCAGGTGGTGCGCCTGCACGATTACATGGTCGCCGCCGTCGTCGGCAAGATAGTGCAGCCGGAACAGCGCATCAGCGGACGGGTCCAGCGCCGCATTGGCCAGACTCGATATCAGCGAGCAGGCATCAACACCGGTGTGAACGAAAAACGCCGGCGCCGGTTGCGGCGGCAGCTGCCACTCGGGGCGGCCGGTTGCGGCAGGTATCGTCATCCGAAGCAAGGGATGGGCCTTGAGGAAGGCTGCAAACGCCTGCTCGATCCGTTCGCAGGAAAGCGAGCCCGCCCATTGCAGTGGAAGGCACAGAGTCGACTCGGCCGATTGCGGCCGTTGCAGGTGATCGAGCCACAGCGCGCGCTGATTGGCAGACATCGCGCAGGCGACGAACGGCGTGACGCGCGCATCAGCGGCGGCCTCGAACGGCATCACATTGGCCGCCGCCTCCGCCAACGTGGCCGCACTGATGAGCACTGCCGCATCCAGGCACAGCCCGCGCCGCTCCAGCAGCCAGGACTGCACGCGATGGACGCCCAGCGAATCCAATCCACATTCTGCAGCAGATGCCGCAAAATCCACTATCTCATGAGGCACGCCCTGCGCTTCGATGGCGGCGGCCAGTGCGTTTTCCGACGACGTTTGCGGCATCTGGCGCTGCCGGGCGGGCAAGTGCCGCACGTTATCGCCTGTCCACTCAACGGCAATCTGTCCCCGCTGCAGCTTGCCGCTGGTGGTGCGCGGCAGGCTACCGGGTCGGACCAGCCGCACAATGGGCACCGCGACGTCGAAAGCCGCGCCGATTGCCGCGCGAATCGCCTGCGTCGCCTGGACCTCGTCCCGCTCTGCGCCGCGCTTCCATTCGGCGACGAGCCCGATGCATTCCTGGCCGTCGCGATGGGCAGCGACGGCGGCGCACGCCGTCGGTTCCAGTGCCGGGACAGCCAGGCAACTCAGCTGTTCAATATCGTGTGGATAGAAATTGCGGCCGCGCACGATCACGAGTTCCTTGCGCCGGCCGCAGACGAACAGTTCGCCGTGCTCGTCGAGGTAGCCCAGGTCGCCCGTCGCCAACCAATCGCCGCGGCCATCGGCGGTGGTCCGTCCGAAGCCGGTATCGCCGGCAGGCTGTCCGACGTAGCCGGCGGCGACGGAAGGGCCGCGTACCCATATCTCGCCAACCCGGCGCGCGCCCAGCGGCACACCGCTCGCGGCCTCCACAATGGCGACAGCATCGTCGCCGACGACATGGCCGCATCCGACGAGAGCAGTCCCCTGCCCCGCTTCCACTTTTTGCGCACGGCCCTGCGCGAGCGCGTCAGTATCGACCGATTCCAGCGTAAACCTGCGGCGCGGCGGGCCCCCGCTGACGAACAGTGTTGCTTCGGCCAGACCGTAGCAGGGAACGAATGCTTCGGCTGACAGGCCATTGTCCGCAAATCGCTCGACGAACGCCTGCGCGACACTGGCGTCGATGCGTTCGGCGCCGCAGAAGGCGACAGACCATGTGGATAAATCCAATTCACTGCATCGATCGAATCGTTCCACGCACAGCCGATACGCAAAGCTGGGCGCCCCACTGACCGTCGCGCGGAATCGTGCTATCGCTCTCAGCCAGCATTCCGGCTGGCGCAGAAACGCCGCCGGGGCCAGCAAGGCCATGTGGAAGCCGGCGTAGATCGGATTGAGCACCGTGCCGATCAGGCCCATGTCATGGAACATCGGCAGCCAACTCACGCCGACACTGTGCGCATGCGTGGCGAAGGCTGCCGTTATCCGGCGCTGGTTGGCCAGGATATTCGCGTGGCTGACCCGCACGCCGCGCGGTTGGGCCGTAGAGCCCGACGTGTACTGGAGGAACGCCAGCGCATCGGCGCCCGGCAATGGCCAGTCGATCTGGGTGTCATCTTGCGCGGGCAGGATCAGGTCTACGTCGAACAGCGGCAACTCCGCCAGCGGCGAGTGCAAAAAAGCGGCGCGGTCGCGGCCGGCCACAAGTACCGCATCAAGTCGCCCGCTGGTCTGCATGGCGGCGAGCCGCTGCCACTGTGCCGGCTTGCGCGGCACCGGCATCGGCACGGCGACCGCTCCGGCCATGAGACAGCCGACGAACGCGACGATGAACTCCAGTCCTGCCGGGAACGCAAGAAGCACGTTGGTATCGGCGAAACCCTGCGCACGCAAGAGGCGCGCCAACGCTGCGCTGCAATCCCACAGGTTGCGCCAGGAGAGCACGGCATCCACTTCCAGACCGTCGCGCAGAAACGTGAACGCAGGGCCGTCCGGGGAGCGCCGCACGTGCTCGCGCAGGCGATCGATGAGGGTGGCGCCAAGCGATGCCGCCGCAGCGGTGACCTCAGTCATGCAAGCAGATCAACCCTTCTTGTCCGGCACGGCCCACATTGATCACACCGTCCGTGAGCGCGCGTGGCTTCATGCGCACTGTGCCGCCGGCGGGCGTTCCGCCGACGATGAACGCGCCCCACACGACGTCGTGCTCGGAAAAGCCGGTCTGCGGATGGTGGAACACATAGGGCTTTGACGATGCACATTGCTGCAACAGCCATTTGTGATCACCCAGGGTCGCGTCGATATGCGCCTGCCAGCTGGCGGCATCCGAATAGCGTCCCAGCACCACGCCACGGCCGCCGTAGTCACGTGCCGGCTTGAGCACGAAGCGCTCGCGCTCGCGCAG
Source organism: Tahibacter sp. (assembly GCF_032229445.1). Lineage (NCBI taxonomy): Bacteria > Pseudomonadati > Pseudomonadota > Gammaproteobacteria > Lysobacterales > Rhodanobacteraceae > Tahibacter > Tahibacter sp. Next base: position 139,297 of record NZ_JAVTWC010000103.1, on the reverse strand, counting down.
CGCGAGTTCGCGCAGATCGTGCTCCTGCCCTTCGAAGCGAACAGGGCCCGGAAGCATCAGACTGGTCCAGGGAACCAACGCATCGGCCGCGACGATCTCGTCAGCGGTGAACCAGGCATCGTCACGCAGGGATGTCAGCAGCGCGAAGGCGCGTTTGTCGCCCGAGAAGAAGCTGGTCGGTCCGTCGAAAGCGACCAAGTGTCCAGCGGCACAGGCCGCGAACGCCTTCTGCGACACGCCATGTCCATCATTGCGGACGAGTACGTGTATCGGCACACCGTTGCAGCTCACGCCGTCTGGTTCGTAGCTCAGTTCGGACTCGTCCACAATCGTGCAGGTCACGCCGTCGATGCCCAGTGCCTGCGCCGCTTCGGCAAACCAGCGAGCGACATAAGTATCGGCAAACTCCCGATACTGCCGATTGACCAGCATGGCCAGGCCCGCACGGCCGCCGCCAGCCACTTCGTGCTGGCGCAGACAGATACGCGCGACATGATCGAACAGGTAACGCACGGTGTCCTTGCAGCGCAGCGTCAAGCCATTGCGCTGGATGAATTCTGCCGTCACTGGCGTGTTGAGGTAGATCGGCAGCCATGCCTGTGCATAGAAACCGCTGGCACCGGCGCCCATGTTCGCCTCCAGCACCTTGAAACCGTCGTCGCCGTACATGAGATCCAGGCGATAGACCTCGTCCTCATAGCGCGCCGGCACGTCCAGCACTTTCATGGCCGTCGCGACATCGGTCAGTCCCCAGAACTTCACCGCCAGCTCCGGCGACGCACGCACCAGGCGCAGCGGCATCTCGATGATCAGGCGGCCGGCAATGCGCGTGGCCTCTTCCAGGCGGTCCAGAAAGGGCGTGCCGACCAGCAGGGGGACCGGCTGATCCACCTTCCAGTCATGCAGATGCGGCATGGTTCGACCGGGCACCAGCGGACCTGGGGTGAACGGCTGCTCACGCAGGAAACGCGCGAAATCCTCCGACTCGCGCGACAGTTCGCGGTGGCTGTCGAAAGCAATGGTCATGGCGAAGTTCCTGTCGATCGGCGGAAACCCGTCGCGACCGAGTCGACGAGCAGTACACGATCAGGCAAATGGGACGAAACGAAACCGCGCGGTCGAGACGCTGGGTCGTCGGTCAGTGACTCGACGGTGACAAACACGTCTTCCGGCAGAGCGGCGGCACCAGCGAATTCGAGCGTCATGGCGCGACGCATATCGAGACCGTCGCGGAGCACGAACAGCTGATAGGCGCCAGCCTTCAGCAATGCGCCAGCGTCCAGACGCTGGCCATCGTCGAGCACGATGGCACGAAGTTGGGCCAGGACCGGTACGGCGACGGTCACGGAATGGGTTCCGGTGTGCGCGTCCAGCGTAAGCCGCATCGTCCTGCCGCTGATGTCGACCTGGCCCAGCGGCTGCGCCGCTGCGCAACACGCCTCGCCACGAACGATCTGCGGTGCTTCGGCCGCCCAGGGAAACAGCGCTGCGGCCCGCCTTTCGAATCCGGCCGGAATCGGCAGGTCATCGCCACGCAGTGTTACGAAAGCCTTCTGGATGTCGTGGCGCAGAATGCGATCGCTATTGAACGCACGTGTTCCGTCGACGTCCAGCTGCCTCACGGACGAAAGTTGTATGGCTACCGCGAGGATCAGGGCCAGGGCGAGTGCAAAGCGTCTGACCAGCGGTGAAACCAGACCCGCCAGCCCGACCCACGGCAGCCAGATCAAAATCCATAATGCGGCGCCCAGACCCGGAGCCGGCAGGCGCGAGACGCCACTCGCCAACGCGATGGCATCGTGCAGCAACAGCCAGCTCGCGACGAATGCCACTACCGGCGCCAGCAGCGGATACTGCGGCCGCAAGCACCAGGCGGCCGCAAAGGCCACCGCTGCGGCTACGAATGGCAATGCCAGGCCCGGTGCAATCCACAACAGCAGCCCAGCACACACGCACAGCGCAATCGCGACACCCGGCACCGTATACGAGGTATGTGGGCCAAAGCCGCCGAAACAGAGCAAGACCAAGGCAGGCACCACCGGCCAGAGCGCACGCGTGCCGACCTCCCCAACACCGGCCAGGCTCGCGCAAAACTCCACGGCCGCGCCCGCTGACAGCGCAACCAGGACGGCGCCAAGGACCCAGGCTGCACGAAGGCCGAGTGCGGCCAGTTGGCCCGGTTGCCAGCGACGAACTGTCGCAGCGATCAGACCGATTGCCAGCACCGCGAGGGTCCACGCAAGCCACGCTGGAATACTGAAGTCCCAGCGGCCGATACGCGTACCGATGATCGTCCTGGACGGAGTAGTCGCCGGCGAGTTCCACCAGGTCTGCGCGGCGTGGCGCAGCACGCTGACGACACGGTCGAACTGGGCCTGGGTCAGTCGTTCCACGCGATCGCCGGGGCGGTGATACCCCCCGTCACTCACCACGTGCCCCAGCGACACGCCCGCAATGCCAGCCCTGGAAAAGACCGACAGGTCCGTGGTGTTCGGCATCCACTGATATAGCGCTGCGATAGCACCGCTGTAGGAGAGGCCAGGTGACGATTGCAGCACGACGTCGAAAGTCGTTCCCGGCGAGCTGCCAAAATCGTAGGCGACCAGAGGACCGGCCGCGCCCAGCGAATCCAGGTTGACGACATAGCCGACGCGGCTGGACAGCGCATGCCCGTCGATGAAGACCTTCGCGCCGCGCGCGCCGTGCTCCTCGGCGTCGGTGAGCAGCAGGATCAGATTCCCGGACGTGTTGTCACGGATGAAGTCTGACTGCGCAAAGGCCATTACCGCTGCCACGCCAAGCCCGTTGTCGGCGGCGCCGGGACTGGCCGGCGCCGAGTCGTAATGCGCGCTGATGACCAGGGCCGGAAGCGTCGGATCCGGCAGGCGGCTGGCGACGATATTGCGCAGTGAAACGCACTTGCGCCTGTCACAGTCGGTAGCCCACTGGCTTTCTGTAGCAAATCCCGCCTGACGCAGATCGCGCTCCAGCCACTCGGCGAGCGCGATATTGCGTGGACTGCCGGTGGGATGCGGAGCCTGGTCGCCGAGCCACGCCGTCAGATACTTTTGCGCCGCGCCGCCCACTTGTGTGGCCGTGTCGTCGACCGACTCGGGCACAACACGGGACACCAGCAAAACTGCCGCGACGACGGCCGACGCCAGGGCCATGGCGACCTTGCCGGGTCGCGCGAGCCCATGCGGCGTTGGCGGCGCCGACCAATCGGCCGATACGGCCCCCGCCTGCACGCGCACAGCCGGATCGATGGCCAACGCTGCCGGAATGCGCCAGCGGTCCGCCTCGGCGATTGCGACCTGCGCTTCTTCGCCCGAGCGGCGGAAGCACCCATCCGACAGCACATACAGATGATCGGCGGTCGCGAAGAATCCTTCGTCGTGGCTGACGACGATGACCGCCTTGTTGTCGTGCTTGAGCGCCGGAATGACCTGGGTGTACAGAAAGCGGCGGAAATGCGGATCCTGATCGGCCGCCGGCTCATCGAACAGGTAGATGTCCTTGTCTTCGGCCAGGGTCGAAATCAGCGCGAGGCGTCGCCGCTGACCGGTCGACAGACGCGTCTGGCTCCAGCGGTTGCCTACCAGTGCCGTCTTGCCATCCAGGCCAAAATCCACCAACAGCGACTCAATCGCAGCGCGGCGCGGCGGCGTCAGATGCTCAAGAGACAGCGGCAGCGTCGGGAACGGGAAGTAGTCGAAGAACAGTGCCGCAAACCGGTCACGCAGATGGTGCGGCGATACGACCCGTTTTCCATCGACGAGCAGCTGGCCCGATTCCGGCGCATAGAGCCCGCAGATCAGCTTGCAGAGCGTCGATTTCCCGCTGCCGTTGCCGCCGGTAATGAAAGTGACCTCGCCACGCCGCACCAGCAGATCAATCGGCCCCACTGAAAACAGCGGCTTGCCCTGTTCGTCGCGATAGCTGAATCCGACACCGCGGAGCGCAATGCTGTCGAAAACCGGCACGGTCTCCTGGCGGCATGTGTCATCGTCGAGAACCAGTTCGTCGAGGCGGCGCAGCGCCACGCGCGCATAGGCGAAACGCTGCATGACATTGATCAGGCTACCGACTGGCCCCCGCAGATAGAACGTCACCAGCAGTGTCTGCGCGACGATGGCCCGGTCGAGCCCCAGCAGCGCCGACGGTGCATTGACCATCATCAACAGCAGCAACAGCAGGAAAATTTCCGTCCACTGCCCGGAGACTTCCCAGTGCAGGTCCGAACGCACGACTGCCCGGCGGATGGTTTCGAGCAGCCCCTGCACGTCAACTTGCAGATAGCGTGCACGACGCCGCTCACTCAGCATGAATTCCTTCTTGCCGTAGGCGAGCGCTTCGTATGCCTCGATCAGACCGTCCTGCGTGTGTCGCTCATCATTGAGGATACGTGCTGCACGACGCTGGAAGACGATGGAGACGGCTACGCCCGCGCCCGTGACAACCAGCACGAACAACACGAGCTTCCACGACAGGAACGCGACGTAGCCGATACCGCACAGCAGGAGCAGCGCACTGAACAGGGCGATGGGAACACTTGCCAGCGCCTGGGCAACCTGGAAGGCATCGACCGTCAATGCCGAATACACGCGCGGCGGACCGATTTCCTCGATACGACGCACCGACGCGTCCATGAAACGCGTGATCAGGTCACGGCGGATGCGCAGCGTCGCATCCTGCGCCAACGTGCTGAGCAGGTAGCGTGCCGAGGTATTGAGCACCAGCAGCACCAACAGCAGCAACGCGGCCGCCCAGAACCCCAGCCGCGGCGCGGACGCAGTGATGGAGCGGCCAATCTCGGCAATGACATAGATGCCGACGGCCGCCGCGACCGCGCTGAGCAGTGAGGCGACGATCATCGTCGGCAACATGTCGCGCAGCGCGAGCCAGTGGGCACTGCTTGCGCGCACTGGCTCCGACACTACCGTCTTCGAGCCAGCATCGGCCTCACGCGATTGCCGCAGGTCGGCCTCGTTCTCCCCCCCGAGAGACACGCTTAGGTTTCGCCGAGCGCTTTTCGCAAGCTCAGCGGACGCATGTCCGTCCAAGTCTTCTCGATGAAATCCAGGCACGCCTGGCGCGACTGCGCTTCACCAACTGCGCTCCAGCCGGATGGCAGCTCACGGTCTGCCGGCCAGATGGAGTACTGCTCCTCATGATTGATGACAGCGAAGTACAGAAGATCCGTATTGGTATCCATTATTCCACTCCAGAATGATTGCTGACTTGCAACCGCAAACGCTCAGCTATCCTTGAGATAGCGCACCGGGCTCGCCGTCGCCACGCGCGCCGTGAACACCAGCAGCAATGCAAATACACAGACGAGGCTCAACGCCGCGCCGCCAGCGAACCAGGACCAGGACACTGGCACGCGCAAGTCGAAATTCTGCAACCAACGCACGATCATCCAATACGCCAGCGGCAGGCTCAGCAGCACAGCCACGAGGATGTGACGCATTTGCTGCATCGAAACCAACTGCGCGATTTGCAGCGGTGATGCGCCGACGACGCGTCGCACAGCGAGTTCCCGTGCACGCCGACGCATGACAAACGCCGCAAGGCCCAGCACACCCAGAACCGAGATCAGCAGCGCCGCCGCCGTAAACAACAGCACCAGACGGAACTGCTGTTCCTCGCCGCGCAGCTGCCCGGTCAGGCGCGTCATCATCGGCGTGACGTCGCTGACGAAGCCGGGAACCAGCCGTATCCACAGCTGGCGCACGCTTTCCTGCAATTGCGGATTACCCGGATCGGTCGAGGACACCAGGAAATAGCGCGGCTCATGCCGATTGATGTTCCAGTCGACGCGCGCGCGATACAGCATCGGTTGCACGGCTTCCTTGGGGTTGCCGTAGCGGATGTCTTCCACGACGCCGACGATGCGCAGTGCGAGTGCCGCCTGCGCCTTGTCCGCGTAGCGGACTATCTGGTTCAGCGCGGCGTCGGCCGATGCAAAGCCCAGCTCGCCCGCGGCCGCCCGGTTGACGACCACATTGACTTCGCGCTCTTCGTTCGCCGGGGCAGTGCCGGCGGCGTCCGCAGTACGATAGCTGTCGGAACCGAAGTTCGGATCGAACAGCCGGCCGGCGACAGGATCGACGCCGAGCGCGCCGAAGAAACCGAAGTCGACGTCGTTGATTACCACCGAGCGGGACTCTGTCGCCGCGGCCCCCTGGCGCAGCAGCTTTTGCGGCGATGGTGTCGCTGTCGTCGGCAACGCGTTGGCGATCGAAACGCGCGTCGCCGTCGGCATGGTGGCCAACTGCGCGCTGATCTCGCCGAACGCATCGTGGCTGCCCTCGCCATTGATGACCAGTTTGTCATCGATGCTGAAACCGCGCGGCAGATCACGCACATACGCGATCTGGGAATAGATCGCCAGGGAACCGATGATCAGCGCCGTGGAAACCAACACCTGCACCATCACCATGATCTGGCGAACACTCCCGCCCGACAAAAGGCGGCCGTCCGACGCGGCGCTCTCGCGCAGCAGCGCAACAGGCTCTGCGCGCGACAACAGCAGCGCGGGAATGCTGCCGGCGACGGCAGTGGCAATCACAGCTGCGAGCAAGACCTGGCCGACCACGGCCGGCAAGAAGATCGACGTAATCGGCACAGGACGCGCAACGAAGGCCGCGAACGAAGGAACCAGCAGTGCCGCAATACCGAAGCTGACGAGCAGTGCCACGGCAGCGAATGCCAGCGCCTCACCGATCAGCTGGCCGTTGACCGCCGCAGGACTGGCGCCGAGGATGCGGCGCATGCCGATCTCCTTGGCACGCCGGGTCGCCTCGGCCACGCTCAGGTTGGCGAAGTTGACGCCGGAAATCAGCAGCAACACGAACGCGATCGCAACGAACACCAGCAATTGAATACGGTCGCCCTTCTTCGCGTGGTCGAGATAGGTGCGGTACTTGTTCGAATCGAGGTAGGCATCTGTCACGTGCTGCAGCAACAGCGGCAGACGGTCCGCATACTCTTCGCCCTGATGGCGCACCAGCGTGCTGCGCAGCGCTGCATCTGCCGCTTCGAAACGATCCGGCCTGTCGAACAGCAAATACGTCGGGTAGCACTGGCAATTGTCCCAACCGGTGATCCGCTGGCGATCGACGTTGCCGTTTTCCTTGGCCATCTGGAAGAACGATTCCAGCGGCAGCAGCACATCAGGCGACAGATGAGAGTCGGCGCGCCAGTCCGGCATTACCGCCGTCACGGTCACTTCCTGCTTGCCGCCCAGCAGAAGGCGACTGCCAACCACATCGGTGCGGCCGAAGTACTTGGACGCCGCACGGCGCGAGATCACCGCGGAAAAGGGCTTCTCCAGTGGATTGCTGCCGCCGGAGTCCAGCGTCACGTCGAACAGTTGCAGGAACGAAGGATCGACAAACAGCGCCACTTCGTTGAAACGCGTCTGTCCCTGCTGGAGCATGATGCGCAACGGCTGCATGCGTGCCGTTGCCACGACACCGGGGATATCGCTACGTGCCGCATCCGCAAACGGGTACGGCGGACTGACCGAACGCGTGCCGGTTTTCACGTCGCGAATCTGGATGACGCGTGCGATGCGATCGCCCTGGCTCAACCAGGTGTCGTAGTGCGATTCGTAGTTTACGAACGCGAGGATCAGGATGCATCCGACGAAACCGATCACGAAGCCGATGAGCTTGAGTATCGCCGTCCAAGGCTGCTGCAGCGACGCGCGAAGCGCCATCAGGACCGGTGTGAATAGCGCGGACATGCAAGCTCCTCAGGAAGTGGTGCTTAGTTGTCCATCACGCAGACGAACGATGCGCCCTGCCCTGCTGGCGTCGTCGTCCGAGTGCGTGACCATGACGATCGTCGAGCCTTGCGCATTGAGCGTGCCGAGGATCTCGAGCACTTCTTCACGGTTGCGCGAATCGAGGTTGCCGGTGGGTTCGTCCGCCAGCAGCAGCTTCGGACGGTTGACGATGGCACGTGCAATGGCCGCGCGCTGTTGCTGACCGCCGGAGAGCTGCGAAGGCATGTGATCGCCACGGGCACCCAGACCGAGCTTTTCCAGCGCTTCGTCCGCCATGCGTGATGCTTCCTTGCCGCGGATGCCGTGGTAGTAGACGCCCAGTTCCACGTTGGCGCGCACGGTCAGCTCGTCGATCAGATTGAAACTCTGAAAAATAAAACCAATATACTTTTTTCGAAGGCTGGTGCGGTGTTCTTCGCTGCCGCCCACCGTTTCGGTGCCCTCCAGCTTGTAGCTTCCGCTGTCGGCACGATCAAGCAACCCCAGAACGTTGAGCAGGGTCGATTTGCCGCAGCCGGATGGCCCCATGACGGCGACAAACTCGCCCTGCGCGATGTCAAAGGAAATGCCTTCGAGCGCAGTCGTTTCGAGCCGCTCAGTACGGTAGCGCTTGTGCAGCGACGTGACGCGAATGATGGGATCGGACATGTACGGATTCGCTGTAGGTGAATGAGGTCAATTGAGCACGCGGATTTCCGCGGCGTCACCGAAAGTTTCGTACGACGAGGTGATGACGTACTCACCGGCCTTCAGCCCGGAGATCACCTCGATCGCCGAATCGCTTTGCCGGCCTAGCTTCAGATCGCGACGCCGCGCGGTTCCGCGGCCTTCGTCATAGACATACACGTAGCGCCCTCCGGTCTGCGCGACGTAGGGCCCAGACGCGACCTGCAACGCCATCGAACCATTGGAGAGCTGCAATTGCAGCGACAGACTCTGGCCCATACGAAGGTCTTCCGGTTTCTCATCGGCGAAGTCGAGATCGACACGGAACTGACCGTTGGACACCTGCGGGTAGATGCGCTTGACTGCAAGCGGGAACATCTTGCCGCCGTAAGATACCGTCGCCTTCTGACCCACCTGCAGCCGAGGAATGTAGAACTCGTCGACATTGGCCTGGATCTTCAGTTGCGACTCGTCATCGATCTGGCCGATCACATCGCCCTCGCGCAGAGTCGAACCTACTTCGGCCTTGAGCGAGGTCAGACGGCCGTCGATCGGCGAGCGCACGGCCAGCCGATCAAGCACCTGCTGGGCGAGGTCGATATTCTTGTGCAACATGGAGACGGTCGACTGGAGTTCCTTTTCCTGGCGCGACCGCAGCGCTGAGTTCTCGGCGAGCGAATGTTCGATGAGTTTCTTGACCTGTACCTGTTCCTCAACATTGCGCCGCGCGTCCTCGAGCAGTTCATTCGAAACAGCACCGGTCTCGTGCAGCGCTTCGAGCCGCTTCAACTGGCGGCGGTACTTGTCCATCTGCGTTTCTGCCGAGACCAGGTCACGCCCGAGCTCCAGGCGCCGCTGTTCCGACGAGATCTGATTGCCCAGCAGAAGATTGGTCTGCTCGGCCAGATCGGCCTGGCCACGCACAACCGCCAATTGCAGCGACGTATTGCTGATTTCGAGCAGCAGATCACCATTCTTGACCGCAGCACCTTCCTTGACGTGGATCTTTTCCACGCGCCCACCTTCGCTGGCGCCCAGGATGACCGAGATTTCCGGCATCACGCTGCCGCGCAGGTTCACCGCATCCTCGAAATTCGCTTCGCGCACCTGTGCGACGCTGATGGAGTCCTTTCGCACAGCGGGCAGACTGCGGCTGAGGATTTCCCGTACCGCCAGAATGGCAATCAGCACGCCGGCTGCAACAAGCGCGAGCCGGCGCCAGCGGCGCATCGGGTTGACTTCAATCGCTCTATCCATGGCGGTAGCCGTCACTGGCGGTCATACAAAATACAACTCCCTGTGTCCCGGCGTCAGTTCAGCCGATGACGGTCTGTACTCCGCTGCGTAATGAGCGACCCACCGCAAGAGTTCATCGCGATGGGTGTTGAGGAAGAAATGCCCGCCGTCAAAAATGTGCTGCTGGAAAGAAGCGGACGTCAGTTCGGACCACCGCGCGACACCGGCCTCGGGAAAATCGCTGTCGTGCCGTCCGGCAAACGCGACGATCGGCAGCGGCAGGGGCGGCTCCAGCGTGTGCTCGTAGGTATCGTTGATCATCAGGTCGGCCCGTAGCGTCGGCTCGACGAATTCCAGCAGCTCCGGCACCGCCAGCATTTCCTCGGGCATTCCGCCCATTTCGACGAGGCGCGCGAAGAACGCGTCGCGCGGCATGGCGAAAAAGGGTTCGCGGTCCATCGGCAGATGCGCCGCACTGCGCGCGGAGGCCATCAGCAGATAGGGTAGCGGCGCGCCGCGCCGGCGCTGTTCGCGCGCCGTTTCGAACGCCATCAACGCGCCGAGGCTGTGGCCGAAATACGCTACCGGACGCTTATCCGCCGACGCCAAGGTATCGGCGATGTGGGCAGACGCCTGGCGCGCATCGCACAGCGGTTCACTGTCGATCAGCGATTCGCGCCCTGGCAGGCGCACAATGCTGAGTTCAATGTCCGCAGGCAACCGGTCCAGCCAGCTATAGTAGACCGCGGCACCTCCTCCCGCATAGGGAAAGACCACCAGACGGCTCTTGGCCGCTGGATTGGGGCGCGGGTTGACCAGGTAGTGCGACGCCGGCGTCATCGGACCAGGGCTTGCTGTTGCTGCGCGCGCTTGGCATAGGAGGCGCGCAGCACCCGCTTGGCGATCTTTCCACCGTGGCGGCGGTACAGCCGGTGAGTCAGCCAGGCGACCCATCCCGGCACCGGGCGGTAAAAATCAACAATGAGCACAATGCGTTCGGCATTGGCCTCCTTGGTGACCTCGTGCTCATAGGTGGCATCCATCACGAATGCCTCACCTACGCGCCAATGCGCGGTAGCATCACCGACATTGATGAAGCACGCGCCGTGTTCCGGAACGACCAGCCCCAGATGTATGCGCAGCGTACCGTTCTCGGCATCACGGTGACGAGGGATCTGGTGCCGCTCCGGCGGCAAGCGCGAGAACATGATGCTGCACATGCCCGGCACGATCGATTCGGCCAACTTGACCGTTTCCGGAAAATGCTCGGCGACGTCCGGCATGCGTTCGCCATAGACAAGCAGGTGCAGCAGCTCCCAGCGATCCGTGCCGTATCGTGAGGTGCGACCCGGGTCGAGATCTTCCTTGTCCGGCATGCTCATGCCGCTTTGCACATAGCGCCGGAATTCCGCGTTCACCTGTTCATGCGCCGCCTCGAGCTGCGCCAGCCAAGGCAGTGCTTCGCTACGCCACAACGGACCGCGTCCGATCAGGGAAAATCGCTTGAGCAGCGGATCGACGTGCCGGAAATAGTTTTGCCACAGACGAGTCGTCACGCGTTGCATCCTGTTGTCGATGGGGACGTCATGCCTTCGGCACCTCGCTCAGGCGCGCGTAGGCCGATTGCAACATGGCCTTCGCCTGAAGACCGACATGCGCAGAATAAAAAAGCCGTTGTAGCCACGCTGCCCAGAACGGCAGCGGGTGTAGAAAGTCGGCGATCAGGATTATCCGTTCTTCATCCGCGTCCTTGCGCACCTCGTGCTCGTTGGCACCGACGTCCATCACGAATGCCTCGCCGACGCTCCACGCAAGCGGCTGGCCAGCGATCTCGATCTGACACACGCCCTGGCTGGGAACTTTTAGTCCCAGATGCAGGCGCAACGTGCCGGATTCGCCGTCACGATGGCGGGGAATATGTTTGCGTTCGGGTGGGAGGCGGGAAAACATCACGGTGCGGATATCAGGTATTTCCGAAAGAGCAGCCATTGTCTTCGGAAAATGGGGTGCAACCTGATCAATGCGTTCACCGCACAGCAGCAAATGCAGGAGTTCCCAGCGCTCAGGACCGTAGTGAGAGGTCGTGCCCGGCGCCAGATCTTCCTTGTCCGGAACGCGATGGCCGTCGCAAATCCAGTGATTGAATTCATCGCTGATATCCGCGTGGGCGCGTTCGACGACAGCAAGCCACGGCAGAGAGTCGCTGCGCCAGACCGGACCTGTGCCGATCGGCGACAACCGTTTCAACCGGGGGCTGACGTAGCTGAAATAAAGTGACGCTATGCGCTGCAGCATCAACTACGTTTCCGTCTTTCGCCGATCATTCTTCGACTCGGCTGCGCTGCGCGCGAGCCAACGCGGCATATTACACGACTTCGTAAACATAGTGCAGGTTGGCTGCTGCTACAGTCCGGACTGATGTTCAGGCCAGACAGCCGCGCCGCGCCACAGTCGTGGGTCGTCACGCCGTCTGCCCTGCCACGAATACCGCCGACGGCATATCGCCCCTCTCCGGCAATCGCGAGCGCACATGCGCCGCTATCGGCGCAATGTGATCCATGTCGAACAATTGGTGATGTTCACCGGTTATCCAGCGGACATCGACCGTACGGGTAAAAAATGCCTGCCATCCGAGATGCGGGACAGCGTTGCTGTCGCGATGAAAACCGGCATCGTCGATCCGCAGCAGATCGATGTCGCAGTGCAGCGTGGCCTGCGGGCGATAGGCGTTCTTCGCGACGTTGGTCAGGATGACCTCCAGCACCGCGCGACGAATCATCGCTTCGGCGCCCGGTGCCGCGCGCGACCAGTCGATACGCTCACCCACGGCCACAGCCTGTTCCTCGGGGCTAAGCAGGGCGATGTTCCGCGCCCAGTCCTCCCCGACGGACTGCATCGTTACCATCGCGGCCTGAGTCTCGATGAAATGACGCTGGTCGAGGAACCCGTCATCCACGCCGGGCGGATGACCGTCCACGATGATCAGGCGTGCCACGCATCGGCCGGCCGCTTCCAACTGCGCGGCGACCTCAAAGGCGATCATTCCACCGAAGCAGTAGCCCAACAGAATCAGCGGAGTTCCATCATCCACCGACTCGATCGCCGCACGGTACTCCGCTGCCATGGCTTCCACGGACCGGTGCGGAGGCAAGTCGTCGGGGCCAAAACGGCGCGACTGCAGAGCATGGATGGTCCCGCCCCCACCCAGCGCGTCGGCCAGCATCCGATAGCACTGAATACCGCCGCCGCCCGGATGGACGCACACCAGGGTCGACTGATCCCCTCCTCGTGCCAGCGTCACCAACGGTGACCACGCTGCCGTGCGTGCGTCCACGAGCTCGACCAGGTTCGCCACCGTCGGCGCGCGAACGAACTCGGCCAGGCTGACATGGCGTCCGAACCGCGCCCGTACGAGACTGACCAGTTGTACGGCCTGCAGCGAATCGCCACCGAGCACGCGAAAATCCGAGTCCGGCTCCACGGGCACGTTGCGGCCAAGCAGTTCTTTCCACAAAGCAATAACACGCTGCAGCGTCGACGCATCGTTCGAGGCCGCCTCGATGCGCGCACCGGCTGCACCTTGAGGATCGGGCGCGTCAGCGCCGCGCAACCATTGGCCCAGTCGCTCACCCAGCGAATGCCGCGAGATCAACCATTGTCCCGCGCCGCGACGAAGTGCAGCACGCAGTGCACGGACCGCCTCGTCGCCACTCAATCCGTGACGCGCAACGGATGCGCCGAAGGATTTTTCGGAATCGCCCCATGCGTCCCAGTTGAGTGCGAGCCAGCGCGTTCGCCCCTGCAACGGTCGGTTGCGGCACCAGGCGTCCTGGACGGCGTTAGCCGCTGCGTACCCGTAATGGCCGATGCCGCCGAGAACCGACGACATGGACGACATTACTGCCACGAACGACGGCGTCAACCGTGCGCACAGCGGATCCAGGTTCGCCAGCCCGTCGACTTTGGTCGCCAGCTCGCTGCGAATGTGCCGTTGATCGATCTCGTCGATCAGCCCCATGGCCCGCATGCCGGTCGTCGCCGCATAGACCACGCCATCCAGGGCGCCGAACCGGGATATGAGTGATTCCTGTAGGCGCTGCATGTCGCCAGGTTCGCCAGCGTCGCCGCGATAGCACACAACGCTGCAGCCCGCCTCCACCAACCGCCGCACCTGCGCATCGCGGTGCACAGCAGCCTCCTTCGCCAGCAATGTGCCCTCACACCGGGCCAGATCGGGCGCGGCGGCCAGCACCAGTCCGTCCATCGCCCCTTCCCGCGCCACCACGCGCGATAGCGCAAATCCGGCGTCCTGGAAGACGCGCAGCCATTGCTGGGCGCCCAGCAAAGGACCGTCGCCGCGTACATCGACGTCCTCGTAGCGCCACCAGTCGTTGGTAAGACCCCAGACCAGTTCAGTCCATGGCGTCCATTGAAGGGTTTCGACGAGCGCGAAAACGCCGCCGGGCGACAGCAGTGTCGACAGGCTCGCAATCGTGCGATCCAGGCGCGCTGCAATGTGCAGCACGTTGAAACCGAGGATGACGTCGAACTCGCCCACAGCAAAACCCTGCGCGCCGAGGTCGCTTTCGATATCCAGTACACGCGCGCAAATCCAGTCGTAGCCGTTTTCCGCCGCGAGCCGGCGCGCACCCTGGACGAAGCTCGGACCGATGTCGGTGAAGCAATAACTGACATCCAGTGTCTGCAGCGTCGGTGCCAGCTGGCGCGTGAGCGAGCCGTTGCCGCCGCCGATTTCGAGAATGCGCAGCGTTCTGCCGCCTGTTGCTGCGGCGAGCGTCGACAGTCCGTCGCGCAGCCGCTCGACGGCGTCGCGGAAATCGCCGTGCGCCGAGGGTCCGGGTGCCGTTTCGCGCAGAAACTGCGCCGATCCTTCCGGATACAGCACTGAGACACCGTTGCGCCGACCGGCAAGCACGTCGTCGAAATGCGCCGCGCAATGCACCAGCCGCGCGGCGGCACCGGCAAAATCCGCATGGGACGACACCAGTTCCATTTCGATCTGCGCAGGCACACCGGTGCTCAGTGCGGCGACGACGACGGTCTCCGCCTCCCGCACGACGACACCGCCCTCGTCCAGCACGCGCAGCATCGTGCCTGCTATCCGCCGCAAAGCGGGGGCTTCGCACAGCGCAGCGAGAAAATCGGCCAGCGGATACCGGCATCCCGGCTCGAAATTCTCGAGACGCTGCATCGCGTATGCCTGCACGAGCGCGACAGAAAGGCGGCTCAGCAGCGACTGCGCGGCGATGATTCCTGCGTGATGGGGTGAAGGCGCGGCGGCTTGTTCGCCGATCGCCGCTAGCCACGCGCTGGCGGCGACACGAGGACGTCGCAGATCGATCCGCTCCGCGCCGCAATCGGCCGCGACGGGATAGCGTCCCAGCAGAGCCAATTGCATCGGCATTTGCGCGCTGAGCGCGCTGGTTACGATCTGCCCGACCTTGCCGAGTCCGCCGATGACCAGGTAGCAGCCATCGGGACGAAAATCCGGCGCGACGACGGATTCGGGCGCGTAAGTCCGCACGTAGTCGCGCTGCATCCACTGCGTGGACAGCCACAGCTCGCGAAATGCCTCCGCGCCGTCGAGCGCCGCGGGAACGCGCTGCAAATCCGCGTCCTGGTCGACAATGACAAAACGCGCCTTCACGCCGGAAGCTTCCTGCGCAATCACCCGCAGTGCGCCGGATAGCGCCGCACGCGCGACACTCACTGCACCGTCTGCGCCGATGGACGGCGCCAGTACCGCCAATGCGTCGCTCGCGCCCCGAACCAGGTATCGCGTGAGCACCAGCAGAAACTCGAGGTCGTCCGCCCGTCCAGCGTCTGCCCTTAGCTGCCAGCCGTAGAGAATCCGGTGCGGTGCCACATTCTGCGCGGCCAATTGCGTTGCGAGCCGAATGACGTCATGGGCCGTGGCGCGCATGCGGACATCCGGCGCCGTCACGGCGAAGCCATCGTCACGCAGCACGCGGATGACCTCGTCGCCCTGACTGCGAAGCGCATCGCACAGGCTGCACAGACCTTCGTTGCTGCCGTCATCGAATACCAACCACAAGCTCGGTCCAGCTGGTCGCTCCGATGCAACCTCGCAGGGCTGCCACAGCGGCTGATAGATCCAGCCGGCGCACGCGTCCGACTGCGGCGCGTGATTCGGCACAGCACGGTCTATCCAGTATCGATGACGGTCAAAGACATATGCCGGCAGCCGCACACGCTGACGCCGCTCGGCAGCATGGAAGGCCGCCCAGTCCACGCTAGCACCTGCACACCAGGCAGCTGCAAGCCGCTGATAGGCGAACGACGCGACGCCCTGTGCGGGATCAGCAACATCCAGCACGCGCAGCGGCAAAGCATTCGCGCTGGCGTGCGCAAGGACGAGCCGGCTGAGGGTGCGTCCCGGACCGATCTCGATCACGGTTCGGACGCCGCGCGCAGACAGTGTCTCCAGTGAGCCTGCGAACAGTACCGGCTGTCGCGCATGTGCCAGCCAGTAATCGGCGACGGCAAGATCGCGCCCGGACTTCCAGGCGCGATCGACATTGCCGATCAGTGGCAGCTTCAGCGCGCCGAAGTGCACTGAAGCCAATGCCATACGCAGAGGTTCCAACGCCGGCTCGATCAGCGGCGAATGGAATGCACGGCTGACGCGCAGCCGGCGCGCCTGCCAACCTTCGTCCAGGGCGAGCCGCTCCGCGTTCGCGATGTTTGCCGGCGCACCAGCCAGTACCTGGTGCGAAGCACCGTTGCAGGCAGCGACGCTCGCACCGCAGCGTTGCGCCAATGCGTATGCCGCGTCCTCGGGACAGAACACCGCGAGCATCGCACCGGGCGGCGTTGCCTGCATCGCCACACCACGCGCGTGCACCACGCGCAGGGCGTCATCGAGCGTGAACACCCCGGCAATGCAGGAGGCGACGATCTCGCCAAGACTGTGCCCCATCACGCAGGAGGGGCGAATTCCCCAGGCTCCAAACAGGCGTATCTGCGCATAGGCAAAGACGAACAGCAGCGACTGCTGGTAATCCGTTTCTTCGAATCGCGGACGCAACGGTTCCGCAGTCCGCAACACGTCGCGCCAGAAGCCGGCGTAGTGCGTCGCATCGATGCTTTCCAGCACCTCGCGGCAGGCGTCGATCGCATCGCGATACACGCGTTCCCAGCTGTAGAGGGCGCGCAAGGCATCGACGCTGTTCTCGCCCTCTCCGGCGATGACGAAAGCGATTTCAGGCGCTCCGTCGACGGGAGCGGCCTCCTGGACCGCGCGCTGCAGTTGCAGCGTGACGGCCGCTGTCGCTGCGCCGACAGCAGCACAACGCAAGGCGTGCGCACTGCGGCCAACTGCGAGCGTATAGGCAATATCGGCCAGCGGGTCGGATGTCTCGCCCAGTACTGCAGCGAGGCGATCGACACCTGCCGCCAGCGACGTTGGCGATCGCGCGGAAATCAGGAGCACCGACGGACGCGCGCTCGGACCCGACGGCGTACGTGCGGGTGCTTCCTCGAGCACGACGTGGGCGTTGGTGCCGCCAATGCCGAACGCGCTTACGCCGGCCAGCCGTACGCCGCCGTCCGACGGCCACGGCAGAGTCGACCGCGGCGCGCGCAACGGGCCGTGAAGCAGATCAGTCTGCGCGGGAGAGCGTGCGAAATTGGCCAATGGTGGCAAGCACCGATGCGAGAGCACCAGCACCGACTTGATCAGGGCGGTAACGCCCGCAGCGGCGTTGAGATGGCCCGTGCTGGCCTTGAGCGCGCCGAGCGACAGCGGGCGATCGGCACGCCGCATGCCGAACACGGCTTGCAACGCATCCAGTTCCAGCGCGTCGCCCAATGCCGTACCCGTACCGTGTGTTTCCAGAAAACCGATCTGTTCGGGCTCCACGCCGGCGACAGCCAGCGCTTCGCTGATGACATCGACCTGACCATTGCGACTCGGTGCGGTGAATCCGAC
Source organism: Tahibacter sp. (assembly GCF_032229445.1). Lineage (NCBI taxonomy): Bacteria > Pseudomonadati > Pseudomonadota > Gammaproteobacteria > Lysobacterales > Rhodanobacteraceae > Tahibacter > Tahibacter sp. Next base: position 121,628 of record NZ_JAVTWC010000103.1, on the reverse strand, counting down.
CTTCGCCGCGCCATCGTTGTTGACGGCCGTGCCGCGAATCACCGCGTGAATTGCGTCGCTGTCACGCAGCGCGTCGTCCAGTCGCTTGAGGATCACCGCCGCGGCGCCGCTGCCGGGAATCGTCCCGTCAGCGTCGGCGTCGAAGGGCCGGCAGCGTCCACTGCGGGAGTTGATGCCCCCCGCTTTGTGCACATAGCCAAATCGCTGCGCCAGTACCAGGGACGCGCCGCCGGCGACGGCAAGGTCGCATTCGCGGGCGAGCAGCGCGTTGACGGCTGAATGAACAGCCACCAGCGATCCAGAGCAGGCCGTGTTGATATTCAGCGCCGGGCCGCGCAGGTCGAACTTGTAGGCCAGATGCGTTGCGGGGAAGTCCTGCCCGTTCAATGTGCCCAGCAGCATGCCGCCGAGCACGTCGAAAAGTTCGGGCCGCGAGGCCAGATTGAGCAGGAAGTACTCGCTCTGATTGACCGCAAGATAGGTTCCCGTGCGCGCCGCCCCTGGCAACAGGCCGGCATCGTCGAAGGCGGACCACACTGTTTCGAACAACATCCGCCGCTGTGGGTCCATCACTTCGGCTTCGCGTTCGCTGAACCCGAAAAAATCCGCATCGAAGCAGTCGAAATCCGCGACCGGATTGACCAGCGGAACGAAGTCCTCGCGTGCAGCCAGCGCAGCCGGAACGTACGGACTGCGCGGCTTTTCCAGACGCGCCGACTGGCGCCCGTCGAGGATCAGTTGCCAGAACTGGTCGATGTCCGCAGCTCCGCTGCAGCGCACGGCCATGCCGACAATTGCGATGCGATCAGCACTCATGCGCGTCCTCCCCTGCCCTGCACGCGCGACTGCCGGCGTTGCGCTGCGCGATCACGGGCTGCATCCGGAACGACAGCGCCAGCCACTGTCCGCGGCGGAGCATCCAGCGCGGCAAGATGAGCGGCCAGCGCACGTACCGTGGGAAAGCGGAAAAGATCGACGACTTCCAGCACGCGGCCGCAGCGCTCTTCCAGTCGCGATTTGACCTGCATAAGGCGAAGCGAGCTTCCACCCGACTCGAAAAAGTTACGATTAAGGTCCTGCAGCGGCATGCCGATGACGTCCTGCCAGATCTCCTGCAGCATCTGCTGATAGACCGCCTGCTGCGGGCCGTTCACGTCAGTTGCGATCGCCTGGACGAACTCGACGGCGACGGCGTAGCGATTTCCGAACCGGTCGCTTCGAAGAACCGGCGGCATGGCGTCCTGAGGTTGCGCAGTGGTCACTTCCGCACTGACCTGCGGGTCGTGCAACGGCCCGACCAGATTTCGAAGAACGCGCAGATGCGCGCCATCCAGCCCGATCAGCAGCGACGCACGGCTACTCGACAACGCCCGATGCAGGGCGTGCAACGCGACTTCGGCATCCATCGCCAGGAAGCCACGGTGAGCACTCAGTGCCGATAGCGCGTTGCGACGGCTGAGACCAAGATCCTTCCATTGCGACCAGCCCAGATAGCGCACATCCAGCCGCGGGTCGCCGGCCAGGCAGTCAGCGATGCAGGATTGAGCAGCGCAGGCTGCCGCGTAAGCCGCGGCGCCGGTAGCTCCGAAATGGCTGTTGACCGATCCGAACAGGATCAGCGCACTGCGCCGATCCTCGCGACCATGACTGCGCAGCCACTGCGCCAACTGCACGGTGCCCTCGCGCTTGGCCCGTGTCAGCTGCTGGTAGCTCCGGTCATCGACCTCCGCGAGGGCCGCGCTCTCGAATTCGCCGGCAAGATGGAAGACGCCGTCGATAGGAGTGCGATCTGTCGCTACCGCGGCCAGCGCGGTGCGAAATCCTGCGGCGTCAGCGACATCGGCTACGACGAACTGGCACTGATCGCTGGCCGGCCACGCAGCCGGAATGGAACGGCCCACGCCGACGACACAGGCATTCCACTCCGACTGCAGCCATTGGCAGACCAATCGGCCCAGTGCACCGGCTGCACCGGTGACCACATACCGTCCGCCGTCGCGCAACGGCGATGCGGCATCGGTCGTGGCAAAGGTTTCGGCCGCAAGCCGCTGTACCTCGCGACGTCCGGCGCGAAAGCGCACAACCGGTTCGTCCGCACGGCTGGACCATTCGTCGAAGACCATCGTCAGCTGGCGCTCCAGCCCAGTGTCAGGCTCCGCGTCGACCCAGCAGGTCGAAGCCTGCGGCCGTTCCTGACGTACCGAACGCAGCATACCGGCGAGTGCACCGCAGATTGAAGCGCTCTCGACCCCAGCGTCTGCGGCGCGCCACAAACCGTGGCTGGTGACCAGCAATGCGGCGTTCGAATCCGGACCGAGCTGGCGCAGCACGGAAAGCACGTGGTGGTCCGCGGCAATCCCTGCATCCGTCGCCTCGGGCAGGATGACCAGCGCACCTGCTTGGGATGCGTCCATGACGTCCGATGATTCCACTGCGTCGGACGATCCCGCGCCACGGGCGGTCCAGCCTACGTCTCCACGGGCGGCGAGCCACAGGCAGGCACGTTCGGCCAGCGCAGCACTGCCCGCGTATACACGCCAGTGCCGAGGCGCTACCGGCAAGGCCGGCCGACCGGTCTGCACCACCCAGTGCGGAGCAAAGAACCAGGCGGGCAGCGCGCGAATTCCACTTTGCCCGCTGTTCGCATAGGCTATTTCAGCGGCGAACTGGCCGTCCGCCAGCCGCTTCTGCAGCAGTCCGCGCTGCGCCTTGCCGATCTGCGTTCGCGGAATGTCCTGTGCGCGGACCGGCACCACCAGCACATCGATCTGCAGCGCATCGCGCACGCGCTCGCGCACGCAGCGGAATGCGGTATCGGTTGCCATTGCGCCGGTCGGTACGACGAACACCGCCACCTGGTCTGAAACGGCGCCCGGCGGGCGGTAAGTCGTGACTGTAGTCTGCGCTGATTCGATACCGTCCACCTCGCCTACGGCGTGCTCGACGGCCTGGCAGGAAATGTTGCGCCCGTTGACGATCACAACGTCCTTGTCGCGGCCGACGATGCTCAACCCGCGCGAGTCCCAGCGCGCAAGGTCGCCGGTGCGGAACCAGCCGTCGGCGGTGAAGGATTCGTTCGTCGCCTCACCGAGGTAGCCTCGCAATACGTAGATTCCGCGAACTTGCAGTGCGCCAGCGCGGCCGAAAGGAACCGGAATGTCATCCCCATCCACGATGCGCGCGCGCAAGCCAGGAATCAGAGCGCCGACCGGCGCCGTCGCCGAACCACGGAAACCACCGGCACGCACATTGCGATCGATGACGGTCAATGAACAGGTCTCTGACATGCCCCAGGCCGGCTTGATCGCATCGGCTGCCATGCCGAACGGTGCGCAAAGCGCCAGCAGCCGTTCGGCCACCTCTGGCATGACTGCTTCGCCGGCGTTGATGACGAACCGCAGCGAAGACAGATCCCAGTGCCGGTCTGCGCAGGACGCAAGACGGGCGTTGAGCAGGGCAAAGGCGAAGTTCGGTGCCCAGCTCACACTGACGCGGTGTTGCTGGACCAGATCCAGCCAGCGCAGCGGTTCGGAAAGAATGTACTCTTTCGCAACGTGCACTTGCCGGCATGTCAGCTGCATGTCGCGCAGATGGAACATGACCAGCGCGCCAACATGATCCAGCGGCATCCAGTTGAGGCTGACGTCCGACGGCGACAAACCAAGCCCGCTACCTGATGCGTGGCCGTGGCTAATCAGCGCACGATGGGTTTGCGGCACCAGCTTAGGTAGGCGCGTGCTGCCCGACGTGAGCATGACCAGCGCGATCGCATCCGCGTCCACTGGGCCTTCGATATCCGACAGGCTGGTGGGCGTGGCATGGGCGTCGTGCATCAGGTCGACCACCACCGCGGCGTCGATCCGAATCGGATTACGCGGCGACGCAATCGTCAGCACCGCTCGCGCGTCGAGTCGCTGCACCAGTCCGGCAACGCGCGCGTGTTCGGCCGCGTCGGCGAGATCCTGCTGGGCGGCTCCCATGCACGGAACCGCGCGCGCGTAGACGCACGCCCAGAAGGCCTGGATGATGTCGAGCGGCTCGCGCCTGTGCACGATGACGCGATCACCGGCCAACACCCCTGCTTCGCGCAGCCATGCCGCATCACGGCAGGCGTGGGCATGCAGTGCGGCGTAACTGAGTTCGATGTTCCCGATCGTGCCGATGCATAGCAGCCCGCGTTCCGGAGCTTGCCGTGCGGCGCGCTGAAGCAATGCCCGCAAATCCAGCGGCACGCTATCCGGGACGACCAGCTCGCCACCATCGACCAGGGACGGCGCTGCATCAAGGTCCGGCGGCCCGACCCCCGATGGTGCCACGGAAGGTGGCGGCGCCAACATCACGGGCCGGCTCGACGCCGGAGCGGGACGAACACTGAGCGTAACGGTATCGACCCCGGCGCGATGCCGGAGCAAGCTGCCGGCCTGCGCCAGCTCATCATCATCAAGTACCGGACAGGACATCAGCCGATCGAGATCGAGATCGCCAGCAGCGTCGCGCGGCAGCCGCGGCAAAGGAACCAGGGACAACTTCAACCCGATCGCTTCACCACACTGCATCATGGCCGACAGCGCAGCCGCCATGTCGACACCTTCGCCCACAGCGTAGAAGACGCACACGCGGGAATTGCCTTCCTCGTCGGGCCGTGCGACGACCTGCAGCTCATGGACGAACGCGGCCAACGCCAGACTCCGCTGCAGCGCCGTCAGATCGACCCGTACGCCGTCGATGCAGGCGATACCGCCGTGGCGTGCCGCGATGGTGATGCGGCCGTCCGGCAGGCGACGCGCCCGGATCGGCAAGGAGCCGGCACCCGTGGCGATCCAACCGGCAGTACCCGCCGTCACGGCATTGCCCACGCTGTCCACGACGGTGCAGGGCTGCAGTTCGCGGTAGGCAGTAACGGCGGGGTCATTGCCCCGCTGCTGGACGGCAAACAGATCGATGGCGTCAGCGTCACATTCTTCGATGAACCAGAGCGTTCGCGTGTCGCCGTCAGCCGGTGCATGCCGGCCACTCGCGCCGAACATCAGCACAATCTGGTTTTGTGAAGCAACCGCGTCCAGCGCCATGCACAACTGCACGTCGGCCTGTGCGGCATCCTCCACGAAGCAGCCGGCGCTCAACAGGCTCAGCGCCACCGCCACATCGCTAAGGGATGACGCCGCTGGAGCAACACCGATACGCCGTCCGGGCCGGACCCCGATCAATGCCAGCAAGGCGCGCGCGCGCGGCAACGTGCGTTCCAGGCGCTGCCGTGTGAGGTGCAACGGCGCGAACCCGCAAGCGGTCTGCGACGCTGCCGGCAGATCCGCATAGCGCAGCGTCCCGTCACGTCCCGACCAGGCAATCAAGGCCGGCACAGCCTGCGCCAAGGCAGCGACGAGCCGCTCCACATCGTTCGTGCCATCGGCCGTGGCCGACAGGACGGCATTCTGCAGCCGCGCACGCTCGATCAGGTCGGCCCTGGCGGACGTCTCATGGGTTGTCATGCTGACGCTTCCTCCTGACCATCGAGCAATTTCTGCAGCTCCTCCAAGGTGAGAAAGTCCAGATCCGCAGCCAGGTCGTTGCTGCTGGCAACAGGCTGCGGGACTATCTGGGCCAACGCGATCTCGCCGACGCACAGGTCGCTCGCGTCACACAATTGACCGACCACGCAAGCAAGGCTGTCGGCGAGATGCTGCACCGAGGCCACGGCCAGGCGACGCCGATCAAATTCAATTTCCCCGCGATACCCGTCATCTGTCTCGCGTAGCGAGACGGTCAGGTCGAATTTGGGCGCAGAGCGGGGTCCCTCGCGCTTTTCGACGGCGATGCCCGGCAACTCGATGCGCTGCGCCGACATGTTCTGCAAGGTCAGCATTGTCTGGAACAGCGGGGCACGTCCGGGTTGGCGCTCGATATCCAGCGATTCGATGATGTCGGCTAGCGGCGTCCGGGAATGGTCGAGCGCGGCGAGCATGGTTTCGCGCAGGCGCTCCAGCAGCGCACCGCTGTGCTCCGTCGCATCCAGGCATACTCGGACAGGTAGGGTCTGCGCAAAAAAACCGATCAGCGGCTCTATGTCCGGGTGCGGTCGCTGGGCCACGGCTGAGCCGATGATGACATCGGCATCACCGCTGAACCGCTGCAGGACCAACGCATATGCTGCAAGCACGACCACGAACGGAGTAATCGCGCGAGCACGGCAGACCTGTGCGATCGCTGCGGTCAATTCCACCGGCCAGTGCACAGCGACGACGCCTGCCGTATTGGCTGCCGGCAACGCCGGTTCGCCATCGGTCCTGAGCGACAGCACGCCACGATGGCCGTGCAGTATTTCGCGCCAATAGCTAAGATCACGGCTCCTGCCGGCGCGCTGTGCCGGCGAATCCATCCAGGCCGCTACATCGGCGATCTGTACCGGCAAGATGGGCAGTCTCGCGGCGTCGCGCCGCAGCTGTGCGCGGTAGTGCGCGGCAATTTCCTGGATCAGCAGATTTATCGACCAGGCATCACTGGCGACATGGTGGATGTCGACATCCAGTTCGTGGGTTTCGCTGTCCCGCGTACTCAGACAGGCACGAAACGGAGGCTCGCTGTGCAGATCGAACGCCTGCTTCACGCATGCCACGTCGCCAGCAGCCCGGTGGACGACCTGAGCATCCAGGCGGTCCACGAGCACCTGCCTGGGCTGGCCGTCGACGAGGCGAAAGACACTGCGCAGCGATTCGTGCCGGTCGATCGTCGCACGCAGTGCCTGCAGCAACGCGTCCACAACCAGCGGACCTCGCAGCAGCAGCGAGAAATGGGTGCCGTAGGCGCGGTTCTGCTCCGGGTCCTGGCACAGATACCACAGACGCAGCTGATTCGGGGTCAGTACCACGCCCACGCGGCGCTGTGCTTCAGAAAGCGCCGGTATCGCGCCCTCCGCAGCGACCGTGCTCAGCGCGCGCACCGCCGCGGCCTGCCCGGCAGCGCTGCATTTTTTGTACAACGTCGCAAAAGACAGCTCGGCACCGAACGTTTGCCGCAAGCGAGTCGCCACCTGTCCCAGTTTCAGCGAATGTCCGCCCAGCGCGAAGAAATCGGCGTCGGGATCGGCGACGTCGCGTCCGAGCACATCGGACCAGATCGCCAGGATATCCCGTTCCAACGCGTCGGCGGCGCGAACAGGCGTTGACGACGGCTCGCTGTCGATTGCCGGCAATGCCGCAACGTCGAGCTTTCCATTGTGATTGCGCGGAAAATCCGCGACGAAACCGATCGCCGACGGCACCATGTGGTCCGGCAACCGCTGCGCAAGCCGATGACGGATCTCCTGCGCTAGCGCCTGGCCGGCCACATTGCCCGGCGCAGCGATCGCATAGGCGACGATGCGACGGTCCTCGCCGGTGCCGAGCATCAGTACGACCGCCTTCTCGATCAGGTCCAGCGCACCTAGCTGCGCCTCGATTTCGCCAAGTTCGATACGGAATCCACGCAGCTTGACCTGGCGATCGTTGCGACCGAGGCACTCCAGTTCGCCGTCATCGCGGTAGCGGCCGAGATCGCCGCTGCGGTAGTAGCGCAGTGACCTGTCGTCCCAGATCCGGGTGACGAAACGCTGCGCGGTCAGCTCCGGCCGATTGTGATATCCGATCGCGACGCCTTCGCCAGCGACCCAGATCTCGCCGGGTACGCCGACCGGTACGTCGCGGCCCTGCGCGTCGAGGATCCGAACCTGCAGATCGCCGATCGCACGACCGACCCGGCGGCACTCCGGCCGAATATCTTCGGCGACGATACGATAGAACGTCGTATGCACGGTCGTCTCGGTGATGCCGTAGAGGTTCCACAGCTGCGGCGCGGCCAGGCCGTGTCGCCCGGTCCAGGTCGACAGCGCCGCGAAATCCAGCGCTTCACCGGCGAAGATGATGTGCCGCAGGGCGAACTTCGCGACATCGCCGCGCTGCGCTTCGGCGCGCATCAGCGCCTCGAACGCCGTAGGCGTCTGATTGAGCACCGTTGCTCCGGTGGACTGCAGCACATCGATGCACGCCATTGGATCGCGGGTCATGGTCGCCGGCACCATCACCAGACAACCGCCGTGCAGCCAGGCGCCCCACATCTCCCACACCGACACGTCAAATGCATAGGAGTGGAACAGTGGCCATACGTCCTTTTCATCGAAGCCGAAAGCGTCACGGGTCGCGGCGAAAAGGCGCAGCACCGAGCGGTGCGACACCACGACGCCCTTGGGAATGCCCGTGGTTCCGGACGTGTAGATCACGTACGCCGCCTCGGCGCGATCGGCGGCGGGCACGGGTGCGCTCGCTTCCACCGGCGGTCCGGAATCATCCATCAGCACCAGCGAGCACGGTTCCTCCAGTCCTTGCGCATAGGCCGCCTCGGTGATCACGCACTGGCAGGCCGCATCGGCAACGATGAACCGGCGCCGCTCCAGCGGTGTCGCCGGATCCAGCGGTACGTATGTGGCACCGGCTCTCAAAGTGGCGAGCAGCGCGACGGCAAGCGAAACATCGCGATCGAGACAAATGCCGACCGGCTGTCCGGCGACGCCGAGCGCGCGCAGGCGGCGGGCCAACGCGTCCACCCTGGCATCGATCTGCGCATAGGAGTAGACCGCATCGGCGCAGCGGACGGCCGGGCGATCCGCATGCCGGGCGACCGTCGCGGCAAACGCGTCGGCAAGGTTCGACAGGTCAAGCGCGACCGGCGAGAACGCCAGCCGCCGCTGCAGCACCGCCTGTTCCTCAACGGTCAACAGACCGATCTCCGACTGACGTGACTGCATTGATGACGCGATGTTTTCGACGATCTGGCGCCAGTGCGCCGCGATGCGTTCGACGTCGCTGCGAAGGAAACGGTCGTCGCGTCCACGCACGCGCAGGCGCAGGCGCGGCCCGGGAATGGCCAGCGCCGTGAGGGGATAGTGCGTCCCTTCGTCGCTGATCACCTCTTCCACGGTCCAGCCTGCGTCCGACGGGGCACTGACGCCGTCGACGCGGTAGTTCTCGAACACCACGACCGAATCGAACAACGGCACGCCGGTGCCGAACGGGCTTTCCGCCTGGATCTGCGCCAGGGGCACGTAGGCGTGCTCCACGCTTCGCGCCTGCTGCGCGAACAGGTCCGTCACCAGCTGGGACACCGGCGCATCGTGCCTCACGCGGGCGCGCACCGGGATCGTGTTTATGAACAGGCCGACCATGCGATCGCTGCCCGGCAATTCCGGCGGCCGTCCCGCATGCGTCGCGCCGAACACCACCTCGTCGTTGCCGGTATAGCGATGCAGCAGGTAGGCCCAGGCCGCCTGCACGATCGCATTGACCGTGGTCTGCGACGTGCTGGCCGCGGCTTTCAGTACCGCCGTCATGGTTTCGTCCAGCACGACGGTAGCCGTGGAAACTGCGTCCGCCGGTACGACCGGAGCAGGCAGCGGCAGCCGCGTCGGCTCGTCGAGTCCCTGCAGCAGCGAACGCCAGTAGGCGTGCGACAGTTCATGCTCACGCGAGGCGAGCCAGTGCGCATAGTCCGCAAACTGCGGCGCGGGCGCCGCTACGAGCTGCGATCCGGCGTAGCACTGCAGCACATCGCCGAGCACGATCGGCAGGCTCCAGCCATCCAGCAGGACGTGGTGATAAGTCCATATCAGTTCTATCGCCTGCGCCGGCAACTGCGCGATCACGATTCGCATCAGCGGCGGCGCGGTCAGATCGAACCCGGTGGAACGCTGCGAAGTCCGCAGCGCTGCCAGGCATTGCGTCAGATCGGCCGGCGGATGGGCACGAAGGTCGACGCAGTCCCATGGCAGGTCGACCGCGTTCTGCGCCATGCAGCGCGGAACGCCGCTGTCTAGCGCGGAAAACGCCGCGCGCAGCGCATCGTGCCGCTGCAGGGTTTGCAGCCAGGCGGTGCGCAGCGCGCCCAGATCGATGTCGCCCGCCAGCCGCACCGACAACTGGTTGATGTAGACGCCGCGATGAGATTCGAGCTGGCTGTGCAGGACCATGCCGCGCTGCGTCGGCGTCGCCGGCCACTGGGCTACGCCGCCGGCGCCGGCCCGATATTCGATCGACGCCAGCAACGACTCCAACGCATCGGTGACGGCGTCGAGCAGTGCGGCAGCCGCGCGTTGGTCCATGCAGGTGCTCGCGTAGTCGAGCCCCAGCTGCAGTCCGTCGCGTCCGCCTGCGGCACTGATCAACAGGTCGCAGTCCCGCGGAGAGTCCGGATCGACCTTGACCCCGCTGGACCCGGCGCAGACACGCAACAGGCCAGGAACCGCTTCCTGCCGGCCGAACTCGCCGAAATAATTCAACCCGACGCGCGGCTCCGCGAATTCACGCAATTCGGGGCACTGTGCCAGGTAGCGCAACACACCGTAGCCGACGCCGCCGTTGGGAACGGCGCGCCACTGCGCGGCGATGCTCTCCGCGACCCCGATCGGATTGTCGCCACCTGCCGCCAGCCGCAATGGAAACAGCGCAGTGAGCCAACCCGGCGCCGATGCCAGATCCAGTGTGTCGTCATCGCGTCCATGCGTTTCCATGCGAATCGTGACGTCACTGCAGCCGGTCTGCGCGCGCAGCGCGATGTAGACCGCCGCCAGCAGAATTTCATGACGGCTCAGGCCGGCGACGAGGAATGCTGCATCAGCCACACGCGACCAGCGTGCGCAGGTGGCCGTGTGATGCTTCGACTCGCGGCGCGGGCAGGCCTGGAAGTCCGCTACCGGCTGCACCGCGGACAGCTGTTCACGCCAGTAACCCAGTTCCGGCAGATAGCTACCCTGCTCCGCCGCGGCCTGCAGCTGCCGCGCCCTCGCATTGACGATGCCCGGCGATCCACCGACCTGAGTTCCCAGGCCCGATTGAACGGCCCTGTAGGCCGCCTCGAGATCGCGCAGCAGGCCATCCCACGACACCGCGTCGATCACCAGATGATGCGCGACCAGCAGCACGCGGCCCGGCGCAGCGCCGCAGTCGAGGTAGGCTGATCGGAACGTCACGCCGCGGCGGATATCCAATGATCGCTGCAGGCTTTCGGCGAGATCCGCCAGAACCTCGTCCCGGCCGCTCTCGTCGCTGACCCGTGCCAACAGCACGCGGTCTGCCGCGTCGACGGGCGAATCGGCATAGGACGCCGTTCGGGTTGCATCGCGTGGATCAAAGCGCAGGCGGAATACGTCGTGCGCGGAAAGCACGGCCACGACAGCGTCCTGCCACGTGGAGCCCTGGAATTGCGCCGGAACCTCCAGCAACAGCGACTGGTTGAAATGGTCGCGGTTATGTACCGCCTGTTCGAACCACCATGCCTGTGCCGGTAGCCAGGGCTGGCTGCCCTCCGCGCGCTGCAGCACCATCGCATTGCCGCCGTGTTGCGCCATCGCGGCGATCGTCGGATCGCGATAGAAATCCCGCAGCGATATCGGATATCCCGCCTGGGCACTCAGCGCGATCACACGCAGCGCAAGGATCGAATCGCCGCCGAGTTCAAAGAAATTGTCGTTGACGCCTATACCGCTGCGACGCAGTGCGACTTCCCAGGCACGCACGATGGCATGTTCGGCTTCGGAACCCGGTTCCACATAGCTCGTCCGCGCGAAATCGCCGTCGCCAGGTTCAGGAAGCCGCGACCGATCCAGTTTGCTGTTGGAACCCGTAGGCATGCGCTCCAGGCGCACATAGGCGTGCGGAACCATGTAGCCGGGCACCAACGCACTGACGTGGCGGCGCAATGCGGCAGGCGATAGGTGCGGCGCGTGCGCATCATTGACGAAATAGGCGACGAGACGGGGTTCAGCGCCGCCCGGCGTTGCGCGCAGTACGACGACGACGTCGGAAATACCGCCGTGTGCGGCGATCGCGGCTTCGATATCACCGAGTTCCACGCGATAACCGCGAATCTTCACCTGGTTGTCGATGCGCCCGAGTATCTCTATCGTGCCGTCGGGCAGGAATCGCGCCGCATCGCCGGTTCGGTAAAGGCGTTCATTCAGCAATGCATGGAGAAAGAACTGCTTTTCAGTCCGCTCGGGATCACCCCGATAACCGCGCGAAAGGCCAATGCCGCCAATATGCAGCTGCCCGGTGACGCCGGGCGCCGCCAACCGATCCGACGCATCGAGCACGTACATCGTCTGATTGGCCATCGGGCGGCCGTAGGGCACGCTGCGCCAGCCGGTGGTGTCCACGCTGATCGGATGTATCACCGACCAGATCGCCGCCTCGGTCGCGCCGCCCAGACTGGTGACTTCGGCGCCGAACTGCGCTTTCAGCCGCGCAGGCAACGCCGGCGGAATACGGTCCCCCGACAGCAGGAAATGTCGCAGCGACGACGGTTCGCTCACTGCGCTGCCGGCGGCGTCAAGCAGGATCTGCGCCGCCATAGGCACGCCGTTCCACACCGTGACCGAATGCGCGCGCACGCAGTCCAGCCAGTGCGTTGGATCGTTCGATTGCCGATCGGACAGCATGACGACACAGGCGCCGGCCGCCAGCGCGCCGAATACGTCATAGACGGACAGATCGAACGTCAGCGACGACACGGAAAGTATGCGATCGCGCGGGGACAGGCCGATCCGGGTGTTGATGTCCATCAAGGTGTTGACGACCGCCGCATGGGTCATCTCCACGCCTTTCGGGCGTCCGGTCGAGCCGGATGTGTAGATCACATAGGCCAGCTGATCCGGTTGCTGGCGGCGTGGCGGTACGTGTATCTGCGACGTTGCTGCGGACGGCGGCCCGTCGAAAACGTGTGCAACGTCCGCCATCAGCGCACGATCGGCGATCGCGTAGCGGATTTGCGCTTCGGCAATGACCGCATCGCGCCGTGCCTGCGGCCATGACGGCTCGATCGGCACGTACGCGCCGCCCGCCAGCAGAACGCCCAGCGTGGCGACGACCTGGCCGCGACCACGCGGCAGCGCCACGGCGACGAGAACTTCGGGCCCTACACCGGCTGCAACAAGCGCGTGCGCGAGCACGCACGACTGCGCCAGGAGTTCGCCGTAAGTCAGCATCCCCGCATCGTCGATGACCGCGGGCGCTGCCGGCGATAGCTTCACCTGGTGCAGGAACATCTCGTGCATGCAGCGATCGAGATCCCAGGAACGCGCGGTGGCATTCCATTCGTCCACGATGCGGGTACGCAGCGCGTCGCGAACCAGATCGATCGGCGCGTCGACGCCGAGCATGCCGCGCAGTGCGTTTTGCATCAGCTCACTGAACGATTCGGCCTGCTCATGTTCGAAACGCGACGGATCGAAGGCGAGATGCAGGGTCGCCCCCTTGCCACGGCGATCCATCAGTACGTTGACCGTCAGCGCGAATTCGTTGAGGTTGTACAGTGCGGATTCGCTGCTCGGCATCACGTCATCGGCAACGCCGACCACGTCGGTGAAGTCGTTGAAATTGAAATAATGTTCAAACAGCGCCGCACCGCCAACGAGGCGCTGGACCTCAATCAGTGGTGTGTGCCGGTGCGGCCACAATGCGACCTCGACCGCATGCGCCGCATCGATCAGCCCTCCCCAGCTAGCCGCGTCCGTGTCTATCCGCACCGGCAACGTGGTGACGTACAACCCCAACGCCTGGGCCGAGACCGCGTGCATGTCGCGTCGATGCGTGCAGTAACCTGTATAGAGGATTGATCGACCGCAAAGTCTGGCTACTGCGACCGCGTAGGCGGCAAACATGACGGCCTTCACCGCCACGCGTCGCGTGCTTGCCACTGCGCGCAAGGCCTCGACCAGATCGGCTTCGAGGTCCACACGCATCATCGGTAGCTGCGGCGTTGTTTCGCCAGCACGGACGCCGCTGCCAGGCAACGTCGGCAGCTGGCACGCGACGAAATCAGCAGCAAACGTCGACCAGTAGGCGCGCGTCGCGACATTCTCAAGCGCGGCACGTTCCGACGCCACCAATGCGGCCATGTTCGGCGTCGGTGCCGACGGCACGGCAACGCTGCCTGCAGCCGCGCGCGGTCCCGCTTGAGCGAACAGGGCGGCGACGCTCCAGCCGTCCAGAATGGCGTGATGGGCGGTCCAGATGATTTCCGTCAGGGCGTCTTCACAACGCACGACGTCGATGCGAAACAACGGCGCTCGGTCCAACGGCAATGATACGTTTCGCCGCGCAGACATGAGCGCGTCGCGCTGGCGCGATCGTTCTGCTGGTGTCGACGCGCGCAAATCCAGGCATTCGATGGAAATGTCGACCTGTGAATGCACGAGTTGATGTTTCGCCCAGTGTCCGTCCCAATGCAGGCTGGTGCGCAGCACCGGATGCGCCGCGACGACACGGGCCACGTCCTCGCGCAAGCGAACCTCGTCAAAATCCCCATGTATGCGTCGGGAACGAACGATCAGGTAGCGCGGCGCGGCCGCGTCCAGCAATGTGCTGGTGATCATCGCCTCCTGCATCGCCGTCAGCGGATAGACATCCTCCACACCGGCGGGCCAACCGTCCGGGGCGGCAACTGTCGCCAGCGCAAAGGGAGCTGGATTGGCATGCGACTCTTCATGGGTCTGCGTGCCGGTATCGATGATCGCAGCCAGATCTGCCAGTCGTGGCGTCTGCAGCATTTGCGCAGGACTCACGATCACACCCTGGCGCGCCGCCGCTGTCGCGACGAAGATCGTACGAAGCGAGTTGCCGCCGAGGGAGAAGAAATCCGCATCGCGGCCAATCGGATCGACGCCGAGCACACTGCTCCAGATCGCGGCAAGCGCCGATTCTGTCGCCGTGCGCGGCGGATCATAGCTGAGGCCAGCACTGCTGTCCGGCCACGGCAACGCATCGCGATCAATCTTGCCGTTGGGCTTCAATGCTATCGAATCGACCCGCAGTGCACGAAACGGAACCATGTGCTCGGGCAATTGCTGCCGAAGCGCACCCAGGATGGAGGCTTCGTCGAAGCGCTCGGCGGGCATGACGACATAGGCGCACAGCAACGTGTTTCCCGGCTCGCCGGACAGTGCGCGAACGGCGGCATGGCTCACCGAAGGAGTGCAACGCAGCGCCGCTTCGACCTCACCCAACTCGACACGATAGCCACGTATCTTGACCTGGTCATCGGCACGGCCGAGAAACTCGTAGGCGCCATCGGCACGCCGTCGTACCCGATCGCCGGTGCGGTAATTGCGTTCGCTGCCGCCGACGTAGCCACCGTCGCCGACATCTCCGCAATACCCTTGCCCGACGGTCGGACCGCGGATGACCAGCTCACCGACGGCGCCCGTGGACTGTTCGGCACCGCCACGGCCCATCACGCGCAGGGCGACGCCGGGCAAGGGCCTGCCGATCGGCACGCGTGCCCCGGCAGGAACGGCGTCAAGCTCGTGAACACAGGCCGAAACGCTGCATTCGCTGGGCCCATAGGAATTGACGATGCGGCATTTGCCAAGATGGTCGGCCAGCGCGCTGATCGTCGACGGCACCAGCGGTTCGCCGGCCAGGATCAGTATCTGGCGCGGCTGCGGCGTGCCAAACGTGTCGCGCTGGTACAACGAGAGATAGTGGCTCGGCGTGAATTTCGCCACGTCGATGGGGTTTTTCTGCAGATAGCGCGCGTACTTCGCCGCGTCGCGACTGGTTTCACTGTCGATCAGGTGCAGCGTCCCGCCCGTAGCGAGCGCCAGAAACACGTTGCCCAGGCCGATATCCGTGGACGGGTGCGTGGAGATACCGAACGTCCAGCCCGCAACGAACGTGAATCGCCGTGTCATTGCTTCGACGAAATGCGCCAGGTTGGCGTGACTGATCATCACGCCCTTTGGCGTACCGGTAGAACCGGACGTATGCACGATGTAGGCGGTGCTGCAGCGGGCTGGTGCAACCAACGCCTGCGCCGGAGACGCTACCGCAAGGACCACGGTTTCAAGATCGAGCACAATGCAGCCCGCAGGGGCATCAACTGACGCGTGCGCGCCGGACGTCACCAAGCAGTGCGCGCCGCTGCCACGAATCATTTGCTGCAGCCGCGATGCAGGTATTGCCGGATCGACGGGCACGAACGCAGCCCCTAATCGGAACACCGCCAGCAACGCTGCAACGAGGGACGCCGTGCTGGGCAGCGCGACCACGACGCGGCAGCCGGCCGTGACTCCCAGCCCCGCCAAAGCCTGCGACAATGCCTCGGCCTGGGTATTGAGTTCCGCGTAGTTCCAGCGCGTGGTGCTGTCCACCACGGCAAGTCTTTCGGGGTTCGCCGCCAACTGCGCCGCAAACAGCTCAGGCAGCAATGCAGGTGATTCGGCAGATCCCGCATCGCTGGCCGCCGAATCCTGCAGTGGGATGGCAATGGCCGCCGCCGGATGATCGGGGCAATCCCGCGCCGCCGCAGCCAGGACCATGAACGCGTCAGCGAGCGCCTGGATGGTTTGCGCATCGAAAAGACGTGCGTCGAAGTCCCAGCACAGTTCTACGCCGACTTCATCACGACGCGCGACGAGCGAGATGTCGAACTTTGGCGCGCGGAGCGGGAGAAGATCGGCGGGCAGCGGCGTAAGTCGCGTGTTTTCCAGCTGCAGTACGCGAGTGCCGCCTTCCTGGTACGAGAAGAACAGCTGAAACAGCGGGTGGACCTGGGGGTCCCGGGCAATGCCGAGATGATCGACGATCACATCCAGCGGCAGATTCTGATTGGCCATCGCGGCCAGGACCACCGCGCGGACCTGTGCAATCACGTCGCGCAGCGAAGCGTCCGCAGAGAACGCAATGCGTGCCGGCAACGCCGTAACCAGATAGCCGATCAACCCCTGCAGCTCGGGTCGCTGTCGATTGGCGCTGGCAAAACCGACGATCACCTCTTCGGTATCCGCAAAGCGCGACAGCGCCATGGCGTAGAGCGCCAGCAGCGCGTGGAACGGCGTCGCAGCGGCGGTGCGAGCCAGCCGCTGCAGCGCAAGGAACATGTCGGCGTCCATGCGCTGGGTGACACGACCGCCGGTGGCTGCGACTCCCGCCTGCCTCGGCCGATCGGTCGGCAGTCCGTGCAGGGCGGGAATACCGATCAGCGTCTTACGCCAGGCTGCCTTGAGGCGATCGCCCTCGGCTCCCTGGATAAGGGCCCGTTGCCAGCGGGAAAAATCCGCATACTGGACAGGAAGGAGCGGCAGTGAGGTTGCATCGCCGCGTACCGCACGCCCATAGGCCTCGCCGAGCTCCGCTGCGACGATGTTCTGCGACCAGGCGTCGCCGATCGCGTGATGCATGATCGCCAGCGCAACATAGGTATCGTGGCCGAGCTTCACCAGCAACGCCCGCGCCAGAGGTGCTACAGACAGGTCGAACGTGCGATTGCATTCGTCGGCTACGAGATGGCGCAGATCCCGCTCGACATCCTCGGCATGCGTCAGGTCGACAATCGCGAGCGGCAGGTCGGCCGCGGGAAGTATCTGCTGCACCAGCTCGCCATCGAAGTGGATCAACTGGGTGCGCAACACCTCGTGGCGATCCGTGAGCAGCGACAAAGCCGCACGAAAGGCGGGCAACGAAAAGTCGCCCTGGATACGGAATCCCGCCGCGATATTGTAGGCCGGAGAGCGCGCAACAGTCTGCGCGAACCACAGGGCACGCTGACCTTCCGACGCCGGACAGCGGCTGACAGGGTCGCGTACGAGCGGCACGCCGGCTTCATTGGCAACAGCGCGTTGACGCAGCAACGCCTGGATCTTCTGCTTGGTCTCAGTCGTCACGGCATCCAATCACTTGTTCGTCCGGATCACGGTTTGACAGCCAAACTGCGATCAGAAATCAAGTGAGTATAGTACCAGTGCCCGCGTCCTCATCAACCGACACAAGCCAAACCCTTACACCATTCCCTCGAAGCGAGTTTCTACAAAGTGGCGGCTTCGTGATGCGTGTGATTCGTGATGCAGGGTGGATAGACTGCAGCAACCAACGCTCCGACAGCAGGCATGTGAGGGCCTGCAGTCGAATCCTTCGTCGCGCCGTCCGGGCGCGGCGCTGGCTTGCCGGATCGTGTTGTTCGATCCTTCGCCGTATCCGAGCAGAAACTTGATCGCTGGGCAGAAGCGGGCGGCGCTGCGATGCAGTGGCGCCCGATCCTGTCGGCGAACGTTTCAAACGACTGGAGTCGCTGTCAGCGAAGCGAGGAGCGCCGAACGCGAACCGAAGGACAAGCACACTGCCTCTCGGAAACCTCCAATACGGCCGGAAAAATTTACCGATCGGCTGATACGCGTTTTGAATGTGCTGACTCAAGCCCCTGCGGCGCTCCAGGGCTGGCCGCCACGGCGGCGAATCCGGCATCATCCTGCCGGCACACGATTCCAGCGGCAGGCCATGGCCAAGCAGACGTTTCTCTGGCACGACTACGAAACCACGGGTGCGGATCCGCGCCGCGACCGTCCCTGCCAATTTGCGGCGCAGCGCACGACGGCCGAACTGGAGCCTGTCGGCGAACCCATCGAGATCTTCTGCACCTCGGCGCCCGACGTGCTGCCGCATCCGCAGGCCGCGCTGATTACCGGCATCACGCCACAGCAGCTGGCGCGTGACGGCGTCAACGAGGCCGCGTTCGCCGCGCGCGTGCACGAGGAAATGGCGATGGCCGGCACCTGCACGGTCGGCTACAACTCGCTGCGCTTCGACGACGAGTTCACGCGCAACCTGCTGTACCGGAATTTCTACGAGCCGTATGCGCGCGAATGGGAAAACGGCAACTCGCGCTGGGACCTGATCGACCTGGTGCGCATGACCTACGCGCTGCGTCCGCAGGGCGTGGAATGGCCGCGGCGCGAGGACGGCACGCCGAGCTTCCGCCTGGAAGATCTCGCCCGCGCCAATCACCTCAAGCAGGAGCGCGCGCACGACGCGCTGTCGGACGTGCACGCGCTGATCGGCCTGGCGCGCCTGCTGCGCGCGCGCCAGCCGCGCCTGTTCGCGTTCTATTTCGACCTGCGCCGCAAGCAGCGCGCGTTCGAACTCCTCGACGTCGCGCACCGGACGCCGGTGCTGCACGTGTCGTCGCGCTTCCCGGCCAGCCGCGGCTGCCTCGCCCTGGTCGTGCCGCTCGCGGTCCACGCGACCCAGCCCAACGCCGTGATCGTCTATGACCTCGACGCCGATCCGGCACCGCTGCTCGAACTCGACGCCAGCGACATCGCCGACCGCGTGTTCAGCGCGCGCGCGGACTTGCCGGAGGACGTCGAACGCATCCCGCTCAAGCTCGTGCATGCGAACCGTTCGCCGGCGCTGGCGCCGCTGTCGGCGCTGGCCGGGGTCGATCTCGCGCGCATCGGCCTGGACACGCAACGCTGCATGGCACATCTGGAACGGCTGCGCGACCAGCCCGGTCTCGCGGAAAAACTGCAGCAGGTGTTCGCACGCGGCTACGGAGACGCGACGCCCGACGCCGAACTCGCGCTCTACAGCGGCTTTCTCAACGACGCCGACAAGCGCCTGCTGCGCGAGGTGCGCACCACGCCGCCCGAGGATCTCGCTGCGCGCGCGTTCGCCTTCCGCGATGCGCGCCTGACCGAACTGTTATGGCGCTATCGCGCACGCAACTGGCCGCAGCACCTGAGCCCCGACGAAACCGCGCGCTGGCAGGCGTTCTGCCGGCAGCGGCTCGAACAAAAGACCGAATTGACCACGCTGACGTTCGACGACTACTTCGCGCTGATCGATACGCTGCGCCAGGATCCCGCCCACGCCGCACAGGCCGCGCTGTTCGACGCGCTGCAGGCCTATGGCCTGGAACGCCGCCGCGCGCTGGCCTGAGCACCGCTTCTCCACAAGGACGCCATGAGTACGTATTTCACGCCCGCGAGCTTCAAATTCCTCAACGACCTCGCGCGCAACAACAGCCGCGAGTGGTTCCTCGCCAACAAGGCGCGCTTCGAGGAACAACTGCGCACGCCGTTCCTGACCCTGCTCGGCGACCTGCAGGCGCCACTGGCGAAGATCAGCCCGCACTATCGCGCCGACACGCGCAGCCAGGGCGGCTCGCTGTTCCGCCAGCATCGCGACACGCGCTTCGCCCACGACAAGACGCCGTACAAGACCTGGGCCGGCGCGCGCCTGTTCCACGAGCGCAGCAAGGGCATCGAGGCGCCGGTATTCTATCTGCACATCCAGCCTGGCGGCTGCTTTGCCGGCGGCGGGCTGTGGCATCCGCAGCCCGACGCGTTGAAAAAGGTCCGGGATTTTCTGGCCGACAACCCGGCCGCCTGGAAGAAGGCGACCCAGGGAAAGGCCTTCCGCGAACGCCTGACACAGGGCGGCGACGCGTTGACACGCCCGCCGCGCGGCTTCGATCCGACGCACGAGCTGATCGACGACATCAAGCGCAAGGATTTCGTCGCCTCGGCCACGTTCGACGAGAAACTGGCCACGTCCGCCGAGTTCAAGCCGTATCTCGTCGACACCTTCAAGCGGGTCGCGCCGATGATCGACTATCTGTGCGCGTCGCTAGACCTGGAGTTCTAAAGCGCGAAGGCTGACCGCGCCTTCGCGTTCCCAGTCGCGCAGCATGGGGCCGAAGCTCGCGTGATTGCGCATCCAGGCATGCAGCCGTTCCGAGCCGCGCGCCGCGGCGAACGCCGCGAGCAGGACAAACGGCACCGTGGGCAGCACCGGCAGGAAGAAGCCGGCCACACCGAGCGCCAGCGCGACGACGGCCAGCGCCAGCCAGAGCGCATGCCCCAGACGATGGGAAGCCAGCGTGGGACGATCCGCCTGTGACAGAAACGACCTCGAAAACGCTGCGCCGGGGGCGAACTATAGCCCGAAGCGCTGTCGATGCCGCGGCAATGCCGCGAGACGGCCGTCCCCGCGCCGCGTGGCCCGCGGCCAGCCGGCATGCCGCAGCCGATATTGTGCAATTGAGGAACAGCGCATGAGTTGCCTTGCATTGATTGTGCGCTTGTAGAACCCGAGCAGACCCGCTGCCCGGCGCGGGCCGGGCCTGGCTCCATCCGTATCAACATGGGCCTGGCTGCCGCGCCGCGTGCGCGACATCGGCCTCGGTCTGTCCATCTCAGGAGGAATCATGGCTCAGCAACTGGACCCCAACTGCGGCGAACACTTCGCTGTCTGGGGCGGCAATGTCTATTTTGAGGCAGGCAGCAAAGGGCTTTACCGGGTGCCCTGCGACGGCAGCGCGCCGGCGCAGCCGCTGGACGATCATGCGGGCTATCTGGTCGTGCCCGGTGACAGCTATGTGTACTTCCAGGCGGGCAGCAAAGGGCTCTATCGCGTGCCCTGCGACGGCAGCGCGCCGGCCCGGCAGCTGGACGATCATGCGGGCAACCTTGTCGTGCCGGGCGACGGCTACGTGTATTTCCAGGCCGGCAGCAAGGGCCTGTACCGGGTACCCCAGGATGGCAGTGCGCCGGCCGTGCAGCTTGACCCCAACTGCGGAGAGAACCTGGCCGTCTGGAACGGCAATGTCTACTTCCAGGCGGGCGGCAAGGGACTCTACCGCGTGCCCTGCGACGGCAGCAGCAACGCCGTGCAGCTGGATCCGAATTGCGAGCGGCTCGTCGTGCCGGGTGATGGCTTCGTCTACTTCCAGGCCGGCGACAAGGGCCTCTATCGCGTCCCCTGCAATGGCTCCGCAGCCGCCAAGCCGCTGGATCCCAATGCCGGTCATCTCGTCGTGCCCGGCGACGGCTACGTGTATTTCCAGGCCGGCAGCAAAGGCCTTTACCGCGTGCCGGAAGACGGCAGCAGCTCGGCCCAGCCGCTGGACGAGCATGCGGGCAACCTGGTGGTGTTCGGCGACGGCTATGTCTACTTCCAAGCCGGCGACAAGGGGCTCTACCGGGTGATCCGGAACGGCAGCACACCGGCGGTGCAGCTGGATCCCAACTGCGGCAACCTGGTCGCATCCGAGGGCTATATCTATTTTCAGGGCGGGCCGGGTGACGACAGCCTGTATCGCGTCGGCGTCGCCATTCCTTCGGCACCGCCGGGCCTGCATCTGCGCATCCAGGACGAATTCGTCGTGGACACCGTGCTGGATGCTTCCATCGACCACAAGTTCGGCGCGATCAAGACGCTGCTGGATGAAGCCCACGCGGACGCTTCCGCTACCTGGTATCTCAATTTCACCAGCGGCGCCTCCACCGGTGCCTATCCCAATGCGGTGGCCGGGCGGATTAACGGCCGCGTGGCCAGTTATCTCGCCACGCTGGCAGCAAACCCGCAGCAGCGGCTGGGCACCTTGGTCATGGATTTCCCGGATGACGGCGGGCATACGGATCTCATCGACACCGTCTTCAATTTCAACGCGGCCTCGCCACTGGCGCCGATGGACTGGATGGGAAGCCTGGCCGACGCGACGAAGATTTCCGCGCTGACCGTTCCCGGCACGCACGACTCCTGCACCTACAATGCCTCGCCCATCAGCAAATGCCAGAACCTCACCCTGAAGCAGCAGCTGGAAGCCGGCATCCGCTTCATCGACATCCGCTGCCGCCAGTTCAACGACACGTTTGAACTGCACCATGGCGCGGAATACCTGCACCTGAACTTCAGCGACGTGCTGACTGCCTGCCAGGACTTCCTCACTACCCACCCGCGCGAATGCATCATCATGTCGGTGAAGGAAGAGCATGACGCCGCCGGCAACAAGAAAACCTTCGAGCAGGTGTTTGTCGACTACGTACAGGGCAACCCGGATCTATGGCATCTGGGCAATACCATCCCGCAGTTCTCCGACGGGATCCGCGGCAAGATCGTGCTGCTGCGCCGCTTCTATATCGCGCCGGACAGCGATGCCAGCCAGCGTGGCATCGACATCACCGCATGGCTGGATAACCAGACCTTCAGCTGGCCGTCCTGAAGCCTGCCCGGCCGGTAACTCAGTGTCGGCCCTGACGATGGGACAGGTTGCGGCGGCGGCCGCAGGCTCGCGCGGTGTGGCGTTGCCGCGCTAGTCTGCCTAGATCTTCTAACAGAATGACCTGACAGCCGATGCCTTCGCTTTTCTCCTTCCCCTTGAAGGACGGATTAAAGCTCATGACTCAGAAGCATTCTGACATTTTGATAGACACTCTAAGCCCTGTCCTTGAAGCGGAAGGCTCTTCACTTTATTGTTGGTTGACTTCGCGTTTTGTTACACGCTCTAAGGGCGTCGACCACAAAGCCAGCCTGGCGCGAAGCCTAGAAGCCCTCCCCTTTGCGGGGAGGGCTTACCGGAAAACACTGGCTCAACTCACTTGATCGAGTTGTACAACCCACCCTCCACATTCAACGCCGCGCCGTTCGTTGCCGACGACAGGGGGCTGGCCAGATACGCGACGAGGCTCGCGATTTCCTGCGGCTCGATCAGGCGTTGCAGCAGCGACGAGGCGCGATGCCTGGCGAAGAACTCCGCTTCCAGTTCGGGCGGCGCGGCAGCCGGATCGCTGGCCACGCTGCGCAGGAAATCGATGATGCCTTCCGAACGCGTCGGACCCGGCAGCACAGAATTCACCGTGACGCCGGTACCGCGCGTGAGGCCGGCAAGGCCGCGCGAAAGCGACAGCTGAGCGGTCTTGGTCATGCCGTAGTGGATCATGTCGGGCGGAATCATCAGCGCCGACTCGCTCGACACGAAGATGACGCGGCCCCAGTCGCGGGCGAGCATGCCGGGAAAATACGCGCGCGACAGACGCACGCCGCTCATGACGTTGACCTCGAACAGATGGCGCCAGTCCTCGTCGGCGATATCGGTGAACGCCTTGCTCTCGTAGATGCCGAGGTTGTTGACGAGAATGTCGGTGGCGGGTACGGCGTCAACGAGGGCGCGCGCGCCTTCGGCGGTCGCCGCATCGGCGAGCACGCCGCGCACCTGCGAGCCGCCGGACGCGCGGATCGACGATACCGCTTCGTCGAGCTTGGCCTGGTTGCGCCCACTCACGACGACGTGGGCGCCTTCCTTCGCCAGCGTGCGCGCGATCTCGAGACCGATGCCGGCGGTCGCGCCGGTCACGAGTGCGGTCTTGCCGTTCAATTGCAGATCCATGAAAGGCTCCGATTCAAAGAGAGAGAGACAGCCAGCATAGCGACGGCGCGCGCCACGACAACCCGTGCCGGCGCAAGAGTCTTATGAGCAGCGCACAACAATGCACCGCCGCGCAGCGCGGCCGGAGTGTCCTGGCAACGCTACACTCGGCATCCGCCTGCCCGGAGCCGCCATGAGCACCCTGCCCGAATTCCGTCTGGAAACCTATTTCACCGCCTGGGAATTCACGGCGCGGCATCACCTGTGCGCCAGCGATGCGCAGACGCTGCGCATGAGCGAGCTGCTTGCGCTGGCCGGCGAGGCCGAACGCGAACGCTGGGACGCGCTGAGCCTCGGCTACGTCGAAACCTGGGGCACGCCACCGCTGCGCGAGGCCATTGCGGCGACGTATGACGGGTTGAGCGCCGCCGACGTGCTTACCTTCGCCGGCGCGGAAGAAGGCATCTACTGCGCGATGCGCGCGCTGCTGGAAGAAGACGATCACGCCATCGTCAGTGTGCCGAACTACCAGTCGATGGAGACACTCGCGATCGAGTTTGCGGGTTCCGTCACCGGCATAGCGCTGCACGCCGAGAACGGCTGGCAGCCCGACCTCGACGAGATCCGCGCCGCGCTCAGGCCGAACACCCGCGTGATCGCGCTGAATTTCCCGAACAACCCGACCGGCGTCATCGCGCGTCGTGAAATATTCCACAGCATCGTCGATCTGTGCCGGGAACGCGATATCTACCTGTTCAGCGACGAGGTCTACCGCGGCCTCGAACGCGATCCGGCGCTGCGCCTGCCGCAGGCGGCCGACCTGTACGACAAGGCGCTGTCGCTCAACGTGATGTCCAAGGCCTATGGCCTGCCCGGCCTGCGCATCGGCTGGATCGCCAGCCGCGACCACGCGCTGCTGTCACGCATGGAGCGGATCAAGCACTACCTGTCGATCTGCAATTCCGCGCCGTCTGAAGTGCTCGCGACGATCGCGCTCAAGGCGCGCGAATCCATCCTCGCGCGCAACGTCGCGCTGTGCCGCGACAACCTGTCAATGCTCACTGCGTTCTTTGCCGAGCATGCGCAGCACTACGAATGGACCGCGCCGGACGGCGGCTGCGTGGGATTCGCGCGCTATCTCGGTGCCGACGGCGTCGAGGCGCATTGTGGACGCCTCGTGGAAGAAGCCAGCGTTTTGCTGCTGCCGTCGAGCGTGTTCGCCTCCGCGCTGCTGCCTGCGCCCACGGATCGCTTCCGCGTCGGCTGCGGCCGCAGTGGCATGGCCGAAGGTCTGGCGGCGTGGCGGGAATTTCTGGCGCGCTGAACGAACCGGGCGTTCTGCGCGGCGCGATTTCGTGAGCCGCTCTGCGAGGCGGCGACAGGCAACAAGAGAGCGGGCCGCGCGACGCGACCCGCTTTTTTACTTTTTCTATTTTTCCGGAGCGACCGGGGCTGGAGCAGCCGGCGCGGCGGCGTCGGTCTTCGGCGCCTTGAGATCGAGAATCACCGCTTCACCGCGCATCTTCTGCATCCACTGTTCGCCCTGGCGCGCGATCATGCGCTTCTGCAGTTCGACGCGGATCGAGTCGAACGCCGGCGGCGTCACCGGCCTGGTCGCCGTCAGGTGCATCAGGTGCCAGCCGTACTGCGACTTGACCGGCACGCGGGTCGATTCGCCGGGCTTGAGCGCCTTGAGCGCCTCGACGAGTTCCGCCGCGGGCAGTTGCACGAGGCGAACGTCGGTAAAATCGCGCGCCTGCTTGGCCTTGTCCTTCCACTGTTCATACATCGCCGCCCAGTCCTTGCCGCCGAGCATTTCTTCGCTGGCCTTGAGCGCTTCGTTCTCGTTGTCGAACAGCAGCTGGCTGAAGTCGTAGGACGCGCTGCCGGACTTGGCGACCTGCGCGTCGTATTCGGCCTTGAGCGCCTCCTCGGTGATCGGATGCGTGCGCGCGTAGAACTCCATGGTCGCATTGGCCACGCCCTGCAGGCGCTGCGCCTCGACCGTCGCGCCGAATGCGCCGTCGTTCTCCATCGCCTGCTTGCGGGCGAACGCGGCGAGCAGCACGTAGTCAGACAGTTCCTTGATCGCACGCTGGCGCTGTTCCGGATTGTTGAGGTCCAGGCCGCGGCCACGCGCGACTTCGTCGAGCAGGGCCGAGGACACCGGCAGATCGTTCACGCGCAACACGGGTTCGCCGGCCGAAAACTGCACCACTGGCGGCTTGCCGCCGTTGCCGCCGGAACAGCCGGCCAGGGCCGCGAGCATCAGCAGGGGGATGGTTTTACGCATGAAAGACTCCTCAAGATTCGAGCGGCGCCCGCGCGTCGATCGCGAGTGCGTGGATATCGGTTTGCATCAGATCGCCCAGTGCCGCGTAGATCAGGCGATGGCGAGCGAGCGCGGCGCGGCCGGCGAACTGGGCGCTGACGATGCGCACGCGGTAATGGCCGCGGCCATCGCGCGCGCCTTCGTGACCGGCGTGCTTGTGGCTTTCGTCGATGAGGTCCAGCTCGGCCGGCTCGAGCTGTTGCAGCGCGGTGCGGATACGCTCGGCGCGTTCGCTCACGGCAACACCTTCTTGAACGGGCGCACCTGGACGTGCGCGTAGACACCGGCCTCGACATACGGATCGGCATCGGCCCAGGCCTGTGCCGCGGCGAGATCGTCGAACTCCGCGACGATCAGGCTGCCGCTGAAGCCGGCTTCGCCGGGATCCGCTGCATCGATCGCCGGGAACGGGCCGGCCAGCAGCAGTCGGCCGGTGTCCTTGAGCGCGTTCAGCCGCGCCAGATGCGCCGGCCTCGCATCCAACCGGCGCGCCAGCGAGCCCGGCACATCCGTTCCTTCGATCACGTACCACATCGTGCGTGTCCTTCTGCAATTCGCCGCGACGCGGGCGAGGCTGAACGGGAACCGGCGCTACGCGCCAAGGCGAACGCGAACGCAGGGAATCCGCATTCTAGCGGATTGCCCCGGTTCTGCCGTGTAGCGCCAGCGCGGACCGCGCGCGCTCAGCCGGCTGGTTCGAAGTCGTGCGCGAACAGCGACGGCTCATAGTCGAGATGGCTGCGATTGTTGCCGGGCGCGATGTCGGTCTCGCCCATGGCCGGATTCAGGCGCGCCTCGGCATCCAGCGCTACGACCGGGAGCGCCCTGCTCACGCGCAGGTCGGCGAAGAAGGTCACGCTGCTTCCGCCCGGCAGCACAGTAGGCGTCGCCTCGTAGCTGTTGCCGGAGGCAACAGCCGTCGCGCACAGCGTCGGCTGCGTCGCTTCGCAGGACCACTGCGGCGACTGCGCCGCATTGACGCTGGCCCGCAGCAGGGGCAGGCGGGCGCCGTGCGAAACGACACTGGAGAAACGGATGCTGCAGCGGACCGTGCCGCGCGCGGCATCAGCGACGCGCGCGCACGCGATGTCGGTGCGCAGGTCCAGCGGCACATAGACGGGTATCTTGATGAGCGCGATCTCGTCGCCGGGCTGGGCCTCGATGTCGTCGGAAGCGACGCTCGCGGAAAACTGCACGTGGTTGCGTGCATAGTCTGGCACTCGCATGGTCAACTGATAGCCGAACACGCCGATCCCCAGGCTGTCGGCCAGTGCGCATTGCGGATAGCGCGGACCATCGCAGCCAATACCGCCGACATAGCTCAGCTGCTGCGCGGCGGCGACCGTGCGCACGCGATGCGCGATACCCGGCCCCTGGTTGTGCACGAGGACGGCCAGCTCGAACTCCTGACCCGGCTCTACGATGCCCGGAGCGTCGAGCACGATGCCAAGGTCCACGTTGCTGTAGTAGCCCTGTGCCTTGAGCACCGAACTCCAGTCCGGTGACAGCACCGCCGCGGCGCCCGTGAGGGCCAGGCCGCCGGCGAACAGAAGACGGCGCAGGCCGCCGTGGGTTGCAGTGGATTTCATCGATGTCCCTGATCAGTGAAAGAAACGGTGGATTGCCGTTCGAGCAGGCCCATGAGCAATGTCCCCAGGGTCCATACCCACAAACGCAAAAAACTGGACTCCGTGATCGCCAGCAGCGCGAACACGAGCAGTGCCGCCGCGTTCGCGCAGGCCCATGGCTGCCGCGTGCCGCACAGCGACGCGGCGCGACGACGCAACGTCGCGGCCACGGCGATCAACGCGAGCAGGCCCGGCGCGCCGAACTCCGCCAGCACTTCCAGCGGAAGGCTGTGCGGCCACGGCGTAACGCGCGGATCGACCAGCGTTTCGACTGGCACAGCCAACGAGTCCCGATAGGCAAGGACGAAATTGTGCGCGCCTACCCCCAACGGATGATCGGCGAAGACCTGCAGCGCGGCCGTCCACAATTGCAGCCGCGCGAGCATCGACGGCGACGCAAGCGCGGCGATCAGCAGTGCGCCCAGCAGCACGACTGCCGCCGGCACCAGCCAGCGCAGCGCAAACAGACGCAGGCCGCGACGCAGCAGCGCATGGACCAGCACGGCGAACAGCGTGGCGCCGAGCAGGGTCAGCGCGTGCAGCCACAGCGCCAGCGACACGAGTGCGATCGCCGCACCCCACTCCAGCCAGCGCCCCGCGCTGATGCGAAGGAATGGCAGCAGACAGGCGATCCAGGCCAGATCGTTGGGCACGACCAGCCACGATGCGCCGCTGAGCCGCATCCAGGCCGAGGCATCGGCGCCGGGTTCACGCCAGGCCGCCATCAGCACAAGAGCCAGTTGCACCAGCGCCGCCGCGCCCAGGGCCGGTGCGACCCAGCGCAGCAGCGCCGAACCGGCATCGCTGCGCACGAGCAGGAACCACAGCGGCACGGCTGCGAGCAAGGGCACGCTGAGGGTGAGCGAACGTCGCGGGTCCAGGCCCCGCAGCGACGCCAGCACGGCGACGAGCAGCAGCGCGAGCAGTGCCCATTCCAGCGCATCGGGCGCCCGGGTCAGGTCGATCGCGTCGCGCCATAGCGCCGCGGCGGCGGCGATGATCAGGCAGGCCCAGGCCAGTCCGAGGCTCGCGTCGGCGCCCTGCAGCGCGAGAAAGCCGACCAGGCCGGCGACCGTCGCGGCTTCGCCTCCCCGCCGCGCCGTCGCAGCGCTCAGGCCTCGGGCCGCATGTACGGGAACAGCAGCACGTCGCGGATCGAAGCCGCGTCGGCCAGCAGCATCACCAGGCGGTCGATGCCCACGCCGAGTCCGCCGGTCGGCGGCAGGCCGTATTCCAGCGCGCGGATGTAGTCGTGGTCGAAGTGCATGGCCTCGTCGTCACCCGAGTCCTTGGCCGCGACCTGCGCGTGGAAGCGCGCGGCCTGGTCTTCCGGATCGTTGAGCTCGGAAAAGCCGTTCGCAAGTTCCTTGCCGCCGACGAACAGCTCGAAGCGGTCGGTGATGCCCGGATCGCTGTCGTTTTCGCGCGCGAGCGGCGAGACTTCGGTCGGATACTGGGTGATGAAGGTCGGCTGCACGAGCGTGCCTTCGACGGTGGCCTCGAACAGTTCGAGCAGCAGCTTGCCCCAGCCATAGGACGGCTTGACGTGGATGCCCTTGCGCGCGCAATGCGCGGCCAGCGCGTCGCGGTCGCGCAATTCGTGCGCGCCGATCTCGGGATTGTGCTCGCGCACGGCCTGTTCCATCGGCCAGCGCCTGAACGCGGGGCCGACGTCGATGCTGCGGCCTTCCCAGGTCAGCGCCGTCGTGCCGAGCGTGGCCTGCGCGGTGTCGCGGATCATCGCCTCGGTGAGATCCATGATCTCGTTGTAGGTCGCGTAAGCCTGGTACAGCTCGAGCATCGTGAATTCCGGGTTGTGCCGCGTCGACACACCCTCGTTGCGGAAGTTGCGGTTGATCTCGTAGACGCGTTCGAAGCCGCCGACGACGAGGCGCTTGAGATACAGCTCGGGCGCCACGCGCAGGTACAGCTGCAGATCCAGCGCGTTGTGGTGCGTGACGAAAGGCCTTGCCGTGGCGCCGCCCGGGATGATGTGCATCATCGGCGTCTCCACTTCCATGAAGCGGCGCGCCGGCGCCTCCAGCCACTGGCGGATATGCCCGATCACGGCCGAGCGCAGCTTGAACACGCGGCGCGCTTCCTCGGTGACGACGAGATCGACGTAGCGCTGGCGATAGCGCTGCTCGACGTCGGCGAGCCCGTGCCACTTGTCCGGCAGCGGACGCAGCGACTTGGTCAGCAGGCGAAACTTATCCACTTTTACCGAAAGCTCGCCGGTGCGCGTGCGCGTGAGCACGCCTTCGGCGCCGACGATGTCGCCGACGTCCCAGCCCTTGAACGCGGCATAGGTCTCTTCGCCCAGCGCGGCCTGCTGCAGGAACAGCTGCAGGCGCGCCGACATGTCCTGGATCTGCGCGAAGCTCGCCTTGCCCATCTGGCGCTTGGCGAGCAGGCGACCGGCGACGCGCACGCGGCGGCCGAGCGACTCCAGCGCTTCGGACGTCCACTGTTCCTTGTCGGCGAATTCCGCCTGCAGGTCGCCGGCGAAGGCATCCGGCGCGAAATCGTTCGGGAACGCGATACCGGCAGCACGCAGGGCCTTGAGTTTCTCGCGGCGCTCGGCGATCAGCTTGTTCTCGTCCACCGGCGCCGGCGTCTCGCCCGTATCCCTGGTCTCGTCGTTCATCGCAGTCTTCCCATCGAATCAGAATTCCGGGCGCATCGCCCACTTACCTGGCACGCACTTCCCTGACGCCGGTCTACTTGGCGCTCGCGCGCTTGACCAGCGCGAGCATGCGGTCGTTGCCAGCGCCCATTTCCGTAAGCTTGGCGGCGCCTTCGGCCGACAGCCGTGCACCGGCGTCGATCAGTGCCTCGGCGTTTTCCAGCTTGCCCACGATCAGCGCCATCGACAGCGGCGTATAGCCCTGCGGCGTGCGCTGGTCGAGTTTCGCGCCGCCGGCAATGAGCTGTTTGACGATGCCCGGTGTGCATTGCTGCGCAGCGAGGATCAGCGTACCCATCATGCCGGTATCGTTCGGCCGCGCACCTTCGCGCAGCAGCACCGCGAGGGTGCGCTGGATGTCCGCTTCGGCCAGGCGCGTATCGCTGCAGGCGGACAGCGCGAATTCCAGCGTGGTCTGCGGCGTCTGCTCGAGCTTGCCGTTCGGATCGACGCCCAGCACGATCATCGCCTCGACGATGTCGGCCTTGGCGTTGAACAGATTGACCGGCAGGTTTTCCTGCATCACCGACGTGCCGTCCTCCTCCATCAGCTGCTCGGCCTGTTCGCGCGTCATGCGCACCGTGGAGTCCGCCGCCGCGGCAAGCAGGCTCGCGCCGCCGAGGATCGCGGCCATGAGGATTTTTTCGATACGCATCTGAAATTTCTCCGACTGTGGAAACGCATTCCGTTGCGGCGACGCGGCGGACGCTCTATTTCGCCGGCTTGATCGCCTTGGCAAGGATCGCCGCCTGGCGCGGGTCGGTCGGTTTCTCGAAGAACAACTGCCCGGCCTCCTTCGCGGTGATCCGCGCACCCTTGCCGACGAGGTATTCGGCGATGTCCCAGTGGCCGCTGACGAAGGCCATCTTGAGCGGGGTGAACTGCTGCGCGTTGACCGGATCGGGCGCTGCGCCGGCGCTGACGAGCTTCTCGATGATCGGCAGCGGGCAGGACTGCACGGCGCCCATGAGCACGGTATTGCCCTGGGCATCCGTATGCTTGACGTCCGCACCATGCGCGAGCAGCAGGTCGATGACCGCGAGCTGGCGTTCCAGCGGATTCTTCTGCGCGCACGAGACCATGGTCGCCGAGGCCAGCGGCGTCATGCCGGCCGGACCCGCCGTGGTCGCGTCGACACCGGCGTCGATCAACGCCTGCACGACCTCGACCTCGGCGTCGATCAGCGCCCGGTTCATCGCGTCGCCCGAGGCACCGATATTGCGCGCGCGCAGGAATTCCAGCGCGCGCTGCTCCTTCGCCGCGTCCACGGGCTTGGCGATGCCGGGCTTCGCGCCGTGGTTGCCGCGGTTGTCCTTCCAGTCCTGCAGCAGTTCGCCACGGCTCTGGATGAAGCCTGCGCCGTCGCCCTGCGCGGCCTTGGCCAGCGCGATCGCCTCGTCGAAGGCCGCGTCCGAGGCATCCAGGCTGCGCAGCGTCATCAGCGCATCGCCTCGCACGCTCCAGCTGGCATTGCCGCGCGCCACGTCGAGCAGCACGGGCGGCGCATGGGCGACGAGCCAGGCCTTGACCGCGGCCGGACTGCTGCCGCGCGCGTCGCCGAGTTCCTCGATCGCGTCGATGTAGGTCGCCTTGGCCGAGTCGTCCTTGGCCGCGCGCAGGCCGTCGAGCAGCGGCGCGAGATCGCGTGCCGGGTCGACGCTGCCCTGCTCCACGCGCGCTTCGATCTGCGCGACCACGTCCGACGCCGACGGCGCGCGTTTCGCCGCTGCGGCCAGGCTCAGGCACGACAGCGCCGTCGCCAGCAGGATTTGTCTCATCGTTGCTTTCTCCCCAATGTCCACATCAGGCATCGATACGCTTCGAACCGGCTTCCAGGCCGAGCTTGAGGCTGGCCTCGATGTATTCGTCCAGATCGCCGTCGAGCACCTTCTGCGTGTCGGTGCGTTCCACGCCGGTACGCAGGTCCTTGATGCGCGACTGGTCGAGCACGTACGAGCGGATCTGGCTGCCCCAGCCGATGTCGGCCTTGGTTGCTTCGAGCGCATCTTTCTCGGCGTTGCGCTTCTGGACCTCCAGCTCGTAGAGCTTGGCCTTGAGCATCTTCATCGCGCGGTCGCGGTTGGCATGCTGCGAGCGTTCGGTCTGGCAGGCCACGACCACGTTGGTGGGTACGTGCGTGATGCGCACGGCCGATTCGGTCTTGTTGACGTGCTGGCCGCCGGCGCCGGACGAACGATAGACGTCGGTGCGCAGGTCGGCCGGATTGATCTCGATATCGATGTCGTCGTCCACTTCGGGCGCGACGAAGATCGACGAGAACGAGGTATGGCGGCGGTTGTCGGAATCGAACGGCGACTTGCGCACGAGGCGGTGCACGCCGATCTCGGTCTTGAGCCAGCCGTAGGCGTAGTCGCCTTCGACGCGGAACGAGGCGCTCTTGATGCCGGCGACGTCGCCGGCCGAGACTTCCATGAGTTCCGTCTTCCAGCCTTTGTTTTCGCACCAGCGCAGGTACATGCGCAGCAGCATCTCGGCCCAGTCCTGCGCCTCGGTGCCGCCGGCGCCGGCCTGCACGTCGACGAACGCGTTGGACGCATCCATCTTGCCGGAGAACATGCGCTGGAATTCGAGCTTGTCGACCTTCTCGGCGAGGCGCTCGACATCCTCGGACACCGCGATCGCCGTGCCCTCGTCGGCTTCGGCAATGGCCATTTCCAGCAGTTCGGCGGCGCCGTCGAAGCCCTCGATGAGGCTCTTGATGCCGTGCACGATCTTTTCGAGCTGGGCGCGTTCCTTGCCCAGGTCCTGGGCCCGTTGCGGGTTTTCCCAGATGGTCGGACTTTCCAGTTCGCGACTTACTTCTTCGAGGCGCTCGGACTTGATTTCGTAGTCAAAGATACCCCCTAAGCGACAGCACCCGACCCTTGAGGTCGTCGATGCGCGCGGAGATCGGATTGGTTTCGATCATGGCTGCGGCCGGCTATGGACAAAAGAGGCGCAGGATAGCAGGCGCGCCGGGGGTCGTGAATGCGAGCGCCTATAACGCTTCGATATGCCTGACCAGCAGGCGCAGTCGCTCGCGTCCGTTCCATTCGTCGATGCTGAGCTGGAACGCCGCGCGCAGCCTCGGCGGCGGTGGCGATCCGGTATAGCCGCCGAACATCACGGCTTCCAGCGGATCGCGCCGGTCCGCGTGTTGCAAGGTCAGGCGCAGGTGGGTCTGGCCCATGAGCTTCCAGTTGACGAGGCGGAATTCGTCGTCGAACAGCGGCTCGGGAAACGCCTGGCCCCAGGGGCCGGCGAAGCGCAGCTGGCGCGCGAGTTCCAGATCGTAGTCATGCGCGGCGAGGCAGCCATCGGTATGCAGCACCGGTTCGAGCAGGCTTGCATCCAGGCGCCGCCGCGCGACCGCGTCGAACTCGGCGGCAAACTCGGCCAGCCGGCCGGCGGAAAGACTCAGTCCCGCGGCCATCGCATGGCCGCCGAAGCGCGTGAGCAGGCCCGGGTTCCTCGCATCGACCTCGGCCAGCGCATCGCGCAGGTGGAAGCCGGCGATGGAACGTCCGGAGGCCTTGATCTCCTCGCCGCCCTCGTCGGCCGGTGCGCAGGCGATCACGGGACGATGCAGGCGCTCCTTGAGTTTGGAGGCGACCAGGCCGATCACACCGACATGCCAGTCGGGCTCGAACAGCACGACGCCGACCGGCAACGTTGCCGCGCCGTAGCGCGCGAGGTACTGCGCGACCGTGGCCTCGCCCTGCTCCACCATCTGCGCCTGCAACTCGCGCCGCTCGGTGTTGATCGCGGACAGGCGCTCGGCCAGTTCGCGCGCACGCCCGGGCTCATCGCAGAGCAGGCACTCGATGCCCAGGCGCATGTCGTCCATGCGCCCGGCGGCGTTGATGCGCGGACCGAGCGCGAAACCCAGGTCGCTCGCGCACAGCGTTTCCGGCGTGCGCTTGCTCGCCTCGATCAGCGCAAGCATGCCGGCGCAGGCCTGGCGCGCGCGGATGCGGCGCAGGCCGGCCTCCACCAGTACGCGGTTGTTGTAGTCCAGCGGCACGAGGTCGGCGACGGTGCCGAGTGCGACCAGATCGAGCAGCGTCGACAGGTCGGGTTCGGCACGCTGCACGAACCAGCCGTGGTCGCGCAGGCGCGCGCGCAGCGCGAGCAACACGTAGAACATGACGCCGACGCCGGCCAGCGCCTTGCTCGGGAACGCGTCGCCGTCGTGATTCGGATTGACCAGCGCCGCGGCCGCCGGCAGCGAATCGCCGGGCAGATGGTGGTCGGTCACGATGACGGCGATGCCGTGCGCGTTGGCCGCATCCACACCCGCATGCGCGGCAACGCCGTTGTCGACCGTGACGATGAGGTCCGGTCGCTGTGGCAGCAATTCTTCGACCAGCGCAGGGCTGAGTCCGTATCCGTGCGTGAAGCGGTTCGGCACGCGGTAGTCGACATGCAGCGCGCCGAGCAGGCGCAGGCCGCGCACGGCGACGGCCGTGCCGGTCGCGCCGTCGGCATCGAAGTCGCCGACGATGACGATGCGGCGCTGTTCGCGCAGCGCATGTTCCAGCAGCTCGCAGGCGCGCTCCATGCCGCCCAGCTGCTGCGGCGACAGCAGGCGGGCGAGCCGGTGCTCGACGTCCTGCGCGCAGGTGATGCCGCGCGCAGCGAAGATGCGCTGCAGCACCGGATGGATCGCGGCCGACCAGTCGCCCGGCGGCGCGCTCGGCGGGCGGCGCTCGATGCGCCAGCTTCGCATCACGGAGGGCTCAGGCACGCAGCGGTCGCGCGCTACGCCAGAAGCGCCAGCGATGGCCATGCCGATAGATAGCGCGTTCGCCGCTGGCCAGCTGCAGGCGCAGCTCGGACAGCTTGCCGCCGGCCAGCGCGCGTTCCAGCGCCGGCAGCCACTGCGCCGCGAGTGCCGCCAGCGAGGCCGCATCGTCGAGATCGACCAGCGTGTGGCCGTCGAAGCCGGCCAGCGCATCGGGCTGCGGCGCCACCACGGCGCATCCGGCCTGCCGCGCGAGTGCGGCCAGCACCGCATCGCGCGTGAGCACGCGGGCGAGCGGCGTCTTGATCCACTGCGGCAGGCTGCCGGCGCCCCAGAACCACAGGCTGTTGACCGGCAACTGGCCGCGCGCGGCGCGTTGCTGGTTCAGCGGATGGTTGTGCAGCACGATCTGCGCCTCGTTGAGCAGGCTGCGCCAGCGCTTGCCCTCGTTGCCGTCGGGCAGGTGCAGGCGCAGATCGTCGCCGAGGGCCTGGTCCGGCGGCACGAACACCGGCAGCTGCGCGCCGGCCGGTGCGCGCAGATACCAGCGCGACGGAACCGGCGCATCGATCGGAAAGCCGCTGTCGCCGAACAGCGGCTTCAGCGGACGCAGCAGTTCCTGGCAGTCCTCGGCGCTGAGACCGAGTTCGCCGCAGGCGAGCATCCGTGCGGTGGCCATGTCGGCGCGCACGTGCGCCGGGTCGGCGCGCAGCCAGACGTTGTCGCCTGCGTCGCCGCAATCGGCTTGGCGTGTCAATGCAGCGACGGGAATGGTTTTTCCGGCAAACTGGAAAAGTTCACGAATGGCGATGTCGCGTCCGGCGGTGGCAGATGGTGCGGTGTCGCCGCGGGAGAGCCAGCGTGCGATCGGGCCGGCGGCGAGCTGTGCATCGGCAGCCAGCACGCGGCGCGGAGGCAGCAACAGGGTGAGCGTACTCATGCAACTGTCCCGATAGTCGCATGAGCGGACTCGAGTCGGATGTTCCTACCGATTTTCCCGCCGCTCTTTCGGTATGGAAGACCACCATCCCCACCCAACCCTCCCCTTGAAGGGGAGGGCTTGTCATCG
The DNA here is from genome assembly GCF_032229445.1 of Tahibacter sp. Classification (NCBI taxonomy): domain Bacteria; kingdom Pseudomonadati; phylum Pseudomonadota; class Gammaproteobacteria; order Lysobacterales; family Rhodanobacteraceae; genus Tahibacter; species Tahibacter sp. The sequence goes on along the minus strand of NZ_JAVTWC010000103.1, from coordinate 85,226 downwards.
CGACACCTGGAATGACGGCTCGCTTTACTCACGATTTTCGCCGATTCGATGTGCCCTCTCCCCTTCAAGGGGGTGAAGGACGATGGTTCAGAGCCGAAGGCTTTCATCGTTCTTCGCGCCCCACGGGCCGGAGAGCTGGGTTGGGGATGGTGTTGCAGTTCTCGCGTCAATCGTACCGAACCGCCATGACCTCGTAGCGCTTCACGCCGTTGGGTGCCTGGAACTCGAACGAATCGCCCTGGCTCTTGCCGATCAGCGCGCGCGCGATCGGTGAGCTGACCGCGATCAGGCGCTGTTTGATGTCGGCTTCGATGTCGCCGACGATCTGGTAGGTGACCTTGTCGCCGGACTCCTCGTCCTCGAGGTCGACGATGGCACCGAACACGATGCGCGTGCCGGCCTGAAGCTTCGACACATCGATGACTTCGGCATAGCTCAGGGTCGCTTCCATTTCCTGGATGCGGCCTTCGACGAAGCCCTGCTGTTCGCGCGCCGCGTGGTACTCGGCGTTCTCCTTGAGATCGCCGTGGGCGCGCGCTTCGGCGATCGCTTCGATGATGCGCGGGCGGTCCACGGTCTTGAGCTTTTCCAGCTCGTCACGCAGACGCTCGGCGCCTTTGAGGGTCAAGGGCGGACGCTTCATGCTTTCAATTCCTTATGCAGCTCTTGCAGGCTGTTGACGCTGCCGTCTCCGCGATAATCCAGCGAATGCAGCAGCGCGCGGGCGCCGGCAATGGTAGTCGAATAGGTGATGCGCTGCTGCAGGGCTTCGCGCCGGATCGAGAACGAATCGGCGATGGCCTGCTTGCCTTCGGTGGTGTTGACGATGAAGACGATCTCGCCGTTCTTGATCAGGTCGACGACGTGGGGACGGCCTTCGATGACCTTGTTGACGCGCCCGCAGTCCACGCCCTGCGCCTTGAGCCAGTCGCTCGTGCCGCTCGTGGCGACCAGCGAATAGCCGCGACGCAGCAGGTCCTGCGCGACCGGCAGCAGGCGCGGCTTGTCCGGATCGCGTACCGACACGAACACCTTGCCCTTGGGCGGCGCGCTGATGTTGGCGGCTTCATGCGCGCGCGCGAACGCCGCGCCGAAGCTGCGGCCCACACCCATGACTTCGCCGGTGGAGCGCATTTCCGGACCGAGGATGGGATCGACGTTCTGGAACTTCAGAAACGGGAAGATCGCTTCCTTCACGGAGTAGTACTCCGGGATCACTTCGCGCGTCGCGTTCTGCGAAATCAGGCTCTGCCCGACCATGCAGCGCGCCGCGATCTTGGCCAGCGCCACGCCGGTGGCCTTGGACACGAACGGCACCGTGCGCGAGGCGCGCGGGTTCACTTCGAGGATGAACACCTTGTCGTCCTGGATCGCGAACTGCGTGTTCATCAGGCCGATGACCTTCAGCTCACGCGCCATCGCGCGCACCTGGTCGCGCATCTGGTCCTGGATTTCCGGCGACAGCGAATACGGTGGCAGCGAGCACGACGAGTCGCCCGAGTGCACGCCGGCTTCCTCGATGTGTTCCATGATGCCGCCGATCAGCACGTTGCCGTCGCTGTCGGCCACGATATCGACGTCGACTTCGACCGCGTTGTCGAGGAAGCGGTCGAGCAGCACCGGCGAATCGTCGGACACGCGCACGGCTTCGGTGATGTATCGCTTGAGATCGGCGTCGGAATGCACGACTTCCATCGCGCGGCCGCCGAGCACATAGCTCGGACGCACGACCATCGGATAGCCGATCTCGCGCGCGAGCGCCATCGCCTGGTCGGCGGTGCGCGCGGTGCGGTTCGGCGGCTGCGCCAGGCCGAGCTTCTGCACCATCTGCTGGAAGCGCTCGCGGTCCTCGGCCAGGTCGATCGAGTCCGGCGAGGTGCCGATGACCGGCGCGCCGTTGGCCTCGAGCGCGCGCGCGAGCTTCAGCGGCGTCTGCCCGCCGTACTGCACGATCACGCCCTTGGGCTTTTCCTTGTCGATGATCTCGAGCACGTCCTCGAGCGTCAGCGGCTCGAAATACAGGCGGTCGGACGTGTCGTAGTCGGTCGAGACGGTTTCCGGATTGCAGTTGACCATGATGGTTTCGTAACCATCCTCGCGCAGCGCGAGCGCGGCATGCACGCAGCAATAGTCGAACTCGATACCCTGGCCGATGCGGTTGGGACCGCCGCCGAGCACCATGATCTTGTCGCGCGTGCTCGGCTGCGCCTCGCATTCTTCCTCGTAGGTCGAATACAGGTACGCCGTCGATGTCGCGAACTCCGCCGCGCAGGAATCGACGCGCTTGTAGACCGGGCGCACGTTGAACGCACGGCGCAGGTGGCGCACGGCGTTCTCGTCGGTGCCGACCAGCGTGGCCAGGCGCGAATCGGAAAAGCCCTTGCGCTTGAGCTGGCGCATGCGGGCCGCGTCGATCGCCGCGAGACCGCGTGATTTCACGTCGGCCTCGGTGCGGATCAGGTCCTCGATCTGGGCGAGGAACCAGCGGTCGATGCGCGTGAGCACATAGATCTCTTCGAGGGAGAGGCCGGCGCGGAAACCGTCGGCGACGTAGAACACGCGCTCGGGGCCGGGCTCCTTCAGCTCGCGCTTCAGACGCGCGACGCTCTCGTCGCTGTCCAGGTCGACGCGGATCGGGGTCAGTCCGTCCTTGCCGGTCTCCAGGCCACGCAGCGCCTTCTGCAGCGACTCCTGGAAGCTGCGGCCGATCGCCATGACTTCGCCGACCGACTTCATCTGCGTGGTCAGGCGCGCGTCGGCGGCGGGGAATTTCTCGAACGCGAAACGCGGGATCTTGGTGACCACGTAGTCGATCGACGGTTCGAACGAGGCCGGGGTCAGGCCGCCGGTGATCTCGTTGCGCAGTTCGTCGAGCGTATAGCCGACAGCGAGCTTGGCGGCGACCTTGGCGATCGGGAAGCCCGTCGCCTTGGACGCGAGCGCAGAGGAACGCGACACGCGCGGATTCATCTCGATGACGACGACGCGGCCGTCTTCGGAATTGACACCGAACTGCACATTGGAACCGCCGGTGTCGACGCCGATCTTGCGCAGCACCGCGATCGACGCGTCGCGCAGGCGCTGGTATTCCTTGTCGGTCAGGGTCTGCGCCGGCGCGACCGTGATCGAGTCGCCGGTGTGCACGCCCATCGGATCGAGGTTCTCGATCGAGCAGACGATGATGCAGTTGTCCGCGGTGTCGCGGACCACTTCCATCTCGAATTCCTTCCAGCCCAGCACCGATTCCTCGACCAGCACTTCGCCGACCGGCGACAGTTCGAGGCCGCGGCTGACGATCTCGACGAATTCCTCGCGGTTGTAGGCGATGCCGCCGCCGGAACCGCCGAGCGTGAACGACGGACGGATGATGGTCGGGAAACCGACCTTGGCCTGCCCTTCCAGCGCCTGTTCCAGCGTGCGTGCGATTTCCGCGCGCGGGCAGTCCAGGCCGATGTCTTTCATCGCGTGGCGGAACAGCTCGCGGTCTTCAGCCATGCGGATGGCTTCGCGCGAGGCGCCAATCAGTTCCACATTGTACTTTTCCAGAATGCCGCGGTCGGCCAGGTCCAGCGCACAGTTCAGCGCGGTCTGTCCGCCCATGGTCGGCAGCAGCGCGTCGGGCTTTTCCTTGGCGATGATGCGCTCGACGGTGTCGGCGTTGATCGGCTCGATGTAGACCGCGTCAGCCGTTTCCGGGTCGGTCATGATCGTCGCCGGATTCGAGTTCACGAGCACGACGCGGAAGCCTTCCTGCTTGAGCGCCTTGCACGCCTGCGCGCCGGAATAGTCGAACTCGCAGGCCTGGCCGATGACGATGGGGCCGGCGCCGATGATCAGGATGGTCTTGAGATCAGTTCTTTTGGGCACTGTCGACTCCGGGTGTCGTGTCGGTCTCGGTGGCGACTTCGATATCGCGCACCGAACTGGAAGGAATGTCGAGCTCGACGCCGCCGTCGCGCGCGCCGAGCCTCAGGCGCAGCGCCGTGCGCGTATAGCGCACCAGCGTGCCGGTACGGCGCGAGCCGAGCTTGGTGCGCACGACGACTTCTTTGCCGACGTGTGCGCCGAGCTGCTCGTAGGAAATGATGTCGATGATGCGCACGCGGCCCTGCGCCGCGACGCCGCCACCGGCCGCGAACAGGCTGGCGCAGCCGAGCAGCGCCAGCGCCGCGCAGCGGCGCACCGAGAAAACGGAGGTCATGCCGCGCAACTCAGGCCGCCGCGCGCTGGCGCGACTGCATCATCTGGATGAACGGGTCGAACAGGCCGGCGACGTCCTGCGGTCCGGGGCTGGCTTCGGGATGTCCCTGGAAGCTGTAGGCCGGCGCATCCGTCAGCGCGATGCCCTGCAGCGAGCCGTCGAACAGCGACCGGTGCGTGGCCTGCACATTGGCCGGCAGCGTGGCCTCGTCGACGGCGAAGCCGTGGTTCTGGCTCGAGATCATCACGCGTCCGGTCGCGATGTCGATGACCGGATGGTTGGCGCCGTGATGACCGAACTTCATCTTCAGCGTGCGTGCGCCGGTGGCCAGGCCCAGCAGTTGGTGGCCGAGACAGATGCCGAATACCGGCAGGCGCGCGGCGATGAAATCGCGGATCGCCGCGATCGCGTAGCCGCAGGGCTCCGGATCACCCGGGCCGTTGGACAGGAACACGCCGTCGGGCTTGAGCGCGAACGCCTCGAGCGCGCTGGTCTGCGCCGGCACCACGGTGATGTCGCAGCCGCGGTCGGCGAGCATGCGCAGGATGTTGTACTTGATGCCGAAATCGTAGGCGACGACGCGGAAGCGGGCCGGCGTACGCGTGAACTGCGTGGTGTCGAGGTCGTAGCTGCCTTCGTTCCAGGCATAGCTCGTCGTGGTGCTGACGACCTTGGCGAGATCCATGCCCTTGAGGCCCGGGAACGCGCGGGCCGCGGCGAGTGCGGCGTCGGCGTCGATGTTCGCGCCAGTGACGATGGCGCCGTTCTGCGCGCCCGTGTCGCGCAGGATGCGGGTCAGGCGGCGCGTGTCGATGTCGCTGATCGCGACGATGCCGTTGCGCCGCAGATAGTCCTGCAGGGTTTCGGTGGAACGCCAGTTGCTCGCGAGCAGCGGCAGGTCGCGGATCACCAGGCCGGCGGCGGCGACGCCGGCGGACTCGACGTCGACGGGATTGCAGCCGGTATTGCCGATGTGCGGATAGGTCAGCGTGACGATCTGCCGCGAATACGAGGGATCGGTCAGGATTTCCTGGTAGCCCGTGAGCGCGGTGTTGAACACCACCTCGCCGGTCGTCGTGCCCTCGACGCCGATGCCGGTGCCGTGGAACAGGCTGCCGTCGGCTAGGGCAAGGAGTGCTGGCAATGTCATGCGGTCGCCTTTTCGGTAGTGGCCCGGCACCGGGGTCTGATTCAGGTGCACGAAAACCCGCGGGCTGGTGTAACCAGTCCGTGGATTGGGCATGAAGGGGTATCGAGGCGAGGCGCGATTTTAGGGCGCGATCCGGGGTGTGTCCACCGCTGCGACGCACAATCCTGCGACGTGCTTCAGGAAACGCGGGCGGTGGCGCACCCCGCGACCGTTTGCCGCGCCGCGCCAGCGCGCGTCGTCCGGCCTACTCGCCGAGGATGTCGTCCATGCCGTAACAGCCGGGCTCGGCGCGCGCGAGTCGCTGCGCCGCGCGCAGCGCGCCGCGCGCGAACAGGTCACGATGGGCCGCGCGGTGCGTGAACTCGATGCGCTCGTCGTCACTGGCGAAAATCACCGTGTGCTCGCCGACCACGTCGCCGCCGCGCAAGGCGTGGAAGCCGATCTCGCCGGGCGGCCGCGCGCCGGCCTGGCCGCTGCGGCCGTGCGCGGCGACCTCGGCCAGGCTCTGGCCGCGGCCTTCCGCGACCGCGTGGCCCAGGCTCAGCGCCGTACCGGACGGCGCGTCGACCTTGCGCCGGTGATGCATCTCGACGATCTCGCAGTCCCACCCCGGCAGCACGCGCGCGGCGAAGCGCGAGAACCGCGTCATCAGCGCGATGCCGAGACTGAAGTTCGACGCCCACAGCACCGGGATATGTGCGGCGGCGCGGCGCAGCGCGGCGTGCTGGGCGTCAGTCAGGCCGGTCGTGCCGCTGATGAACGCGGCCCGGCGCTCCAGCGCCAGCGCCAGCGCGCCCTCGAACGCGTGCGGACCACTGAAGTCGATCAACGCTTCGACACCCACCTCAGGATCCAGCGCCGCGCGGAATTCCAGCTCGCCGGCCTGCGCGCCGAGGATCTGCCGCAGCGGCACATCGACGAGTCCCGAACCCGGCCGCACCAGCGCGGCGGTCAACTCGACGCCGGCCTGCCCCGGCACGGCACGCAGCAGCGCCTGCCCCATGCGGCCGGAGGCCCCATGCACTGCGAGGCGGATCGGGGCGGTGTCGGTCGTCATGTCGTCGGAAGGCCACGGCGGAAAAGCCCGATTCTCGGCCGCGGCGGGGGTTGGCACAACGGGATAAGCGGTGGTGCATGCAGCGGCCACGAGGGCGGGCGACTGCTTGATTGGGCCTTAGGCGCCGTTTGATGCCCCGATGGAAATCTGGAGTTCCCTATCGCGGCCCTCCCTCCGAGCCTTTTGTCGGGGGGAGCGGTGTGCAGCCGAAGCACGAGATGCATCAGGATCGACAGTCGAGAATGCAAAACCGGACTTTGGCATGGGCTTTCGCTGGCTTGTTCAGATCTTGCCCTGCCCCGGATTGCGATACTGAGTTGCTTATCCAGGTACCCGAAAAGCAGAGGGATGATCATTTTTCAGCCTTCTGAGGTAGAACTCAAAAGACAAACGGTCGAACTCGGGAGACGAAATATCTTCATGGTCGGCAAGTATCTGCTCGATCAGCACTGCAGCATATCCAGCCAACCTATCGGCCGTCGATGGGTTGGCATCTCTCTCCCTAAGCCATTTGGCGATAGCATGCTCGATTCTAACGACATAGGGTGCGTCGGGCAACGACGGCTCAAGCGCAGCTAGTGATTGATCCACCTCATCGCCACTAAAGCTAGAACTATAAATTTCACCGCTAAGCAAGAGTGTGCTTAAGAGATAGTGCGACACAATATTGGAATGAAGCTGGCGGGAAACGAGACGTCGGATTTGTTCGTAGTGGGCCACCATACTCGTCGCGCCGGGCGCTGGTCCGGGTACAAGTAACTTTCGCGCTCTGCGAAGATCGTTTGCAGCGTAAGCGACTATATCCGATAGATTTACCATGTAGTCATGCCAGACCACAGATGTCGACCGAACACAGAGTATCGCCGCTGCAACGCCGAGCGCACCACGTTCCGTATAAACGCGGCCGGATTTCAAGCTGCGCTCCAGTTCATCGTGCGCGATAAGATCATCGAGAAGTAAGCCAAGCTCCGCACGTGAGCTTTCGAATCGCTGAGGCGTAGTCAGATCAAACCGGTCTAGCTTCGCCTTAAAAAAACGAGCCTCATGTAGATCGGACGCGGCCATTTCATCTTCGCTTCGAGCCTTGACCCGGTTAAGAATTTCCACCGATCTTCCCGCGAGCGCTCGAGCCTCCTCTAATGCAAATATGCGAGCGGACGCGCACGCCGCAAATAGCGCAGCTTTGGCACCCTTGACGTCATTAAAGGAAAGCTGCAAAGCACCAAGACTACTCTTTACTTGGCTTAGTATATTCTCGTCTAGGAGATCCAAAAATTCAACCGCACTGTATCTACCAATTATCTCAGTGAAATCCGTAAACAAGGGACCAGTTATGCGATTGAAACGGAGGATTGGTCGACTGCCCTTTTTCTGTTTCTCTTTGTAGTTCTTGATCAGCTTGCCGACGATGTTGAATGCAAGATGTCGATTTGATAGTTCCGCGATTACGCTTTGCTGGCGCTCCAGAAAAACTTCACGCCCTTCATTAAGCAGACCAATAAGCTGTGCCGAATCGTCGCTGAGGCGCCCGTTCAGTATGGTCGCGTTAGCACTTACCGCAAGCGAGCTCAGTCTTACCCACTGTCCACTGAATTTTTTCACCCATTCTGCATTTGGGTCGCTCTCACTAGCAGCCTTTTCAATCGCCTGCATGACCGCTTTGTCTTCATAGTTTCTTATTACTGCATCATCAATGTCGGGCATTAAGTCAGGATACGGGCGCTTGCTCCTTGCCTCGATCAAAGGCAGCGCGTCAATCGCCTGACTAATTTCATGGAAGATCGAGCGAGCAGTCTCTGAGTCTGCCCCCCCCTTTAGCTTGCTAAGCTCTGAAGCATTGAGGATTGGGAGATAGTGGGTCGGATGCCTCAGTAAATACAAGGTTCGCTTTGCAGATTCGATGTACCAACTACTATAGGCTCGGTGCATCCGATGACTTCCGGTGATGAGAACGTACGCCCGAGTATCGTCGCTCTCACTATTAAGGGCTATAAGTTGAGCAAGCGCGCGGGCGTCATGCTCAATCAGTTCTAGCTTGTGAGGATCGCGAAGTTCGGCAGGATCACCGGAGCTATGAAGCCTTTTTATCCAGTCGTTTACGACACTTTGCGGTGGCATCAACACATTTTCCGTCATCTCGTGCAATGACTCCGCTCGCGCAATTCTGTCGTTTGAAAACAGTCGGTTGAAGGCGACCACCTGTGCCAAAGCACCCCTTTGCGCTTCCGAAAGCTTCTGAGCGAACCCCTTGGCAATCTCGTCCGCGACAAGAGCGAGCCCGCCTTGTTCTTTGGCCTGCTGTAGCTTTCGCGTCAGTTGATCTTCTCGATGATCTTCTTCGGGAAAGGAGCTAGCACCACGAATAACTGCCCGCAACACGCTATCGATCTCATCACCATGATCAGGTAAAAGGTAAAGCGGCGCGCCCGGAACTTGTCGAGAAAGTTTGCCGCTGCACATCAACTCTGCGGTCAACGTTGCCGTAGACGTGGTGAGGTCTTTATCGGATTTCTGCTCAGGAAACAGCATGACGTACTTGGCCATGCGCTCAGGATTGCTGTAGAGGATGACAACATCTGTGTCGACGAAGTACGTTAAGCTAGGCGGCGGTGGGCTGGTGTCTTTTTGATTGAGCTCAATGATCGCTTTCAGCCGCGAGATACCGAAAAGATAGGATTTCAGGACAGCCCGACTTTCTTGGGAATTGCCTTTTATCATGATCTACTCCGCGCATTTAGCTTCGCAATCCAATCTACACATATCACTACATTATTCCCGGCGCTAGAATAGCTTTCTGACGGACTCGGCTCCGACCTCTTGAACTTAAAACGAATTTTTGGCCATGATTCATTAACAGTCATGGGCCAACCAATAGGCCCCATTTCGACAAAGTCCTGTTCGCTCCGGCACTTCGCGACCAATACATCGATACCTGGTACATTTTCTATCATCCTAGTAGTCAGAATAAGCGGTGCCTCGTCTCCTTCAAAGAGATATGGAAGCATCCAATCCTCCGGGTGCGCCCATGCCTTAAGCCCGTCCTTCAAATCTTTAAGTGGCACGATCTGACAGAAATCAATCAGTAAATCACGCAAGCTAAAACTATTAGGAAACTGTTGGCGAAGGTGCGTGAAGTCGCGCTCAAGGTTGCGCAAATGCTCCACCCAGCGTGGACCAGCTGCCGGTAACGCGAAAACTAGCATTGCCGACGCGAATGACGGACGCCAATCTGGCGACGACCTGAGCTCAATAAAGAACTCCAACAATCTGGGATCGGCCTCATAACAACAGAGATAGTCGACAAAAGCTGAAACTTCGGCCGACCTTTGGTCACTAGAATGAAGCGAGTCGTGGGTACGCGTCCGCCACCATCGCTCAACAAGCTCTCGTAGTCCGGACGGTTTGTAGCGCTTTGCGAGCTTTAAGAGAGCCCGGCGCGCGGTTGGCGAGTCAACGCCGACCCCGCTTTCGAGCCCAAGACGGATGCCCTCACGAAAATTCAGCTTCTCGATAGGCCCGAGCGAATCGTAAAGCGAGTGGAGCGATGCCAGCACACCAAGCTTAGGATCGAGAGATAAGCTCGGGAAGCTATTTAGACCATCGCCAGGAAACTCCAATTGTGCGAAACCAACGCGAAACCACTCTGCAGCTTCATTTTCGTTCATGAACCGGGATCGGACAGGATCGGTCATCTGGCGTCCTTAGGAGAGCCGGCTTGCAAGATTTGCGATGACTAGTTCAATTGTGCGCCCACGCAGGATTGCCACCAAAAACTGTTCATCCGTACAATTTGTATCTTCGCTTGTAGTCTCTGCAAATCTACAGCTCTGTAGACAATCGGCTAAGGACAAGCATGGACTGATCACCTCAGCGGCGCCATCAAAGTTGCTGTCGCCAGCCCGCACTTTCTTCAGGTCCGCTGTGACACCGAATTCCGTGCAATTCCGTGCCGCTTGCGACAACCATCGGGTGTTGCCAAGTGCTTCAAGAAAAGTCGGCGCGCAAACCTGTACCGCCGTACTCGGCAGGTTGAATCGAAACTCGATGAGGGACGAATTTTTTCGTACGGTGCCGAGTCCTAGATAGTCCCGCTTCCGCGAAGCGACGCAATGCCCGAGCTGCAGACATTCGATCTCAAGTGTTTCCCAAGCATTGTCATCAAGTGTTGCCCAGAATATATCGAACTGCTTTCCAAGCGCCGCTCCTTCCCTGAGTCCCTCGCGTGTTTCTATTAGGCGCGCAAGGCGATCATAGTAATGGGTCGGCGCAACAGCGCCGTTTGCTCCAGTCCGCAAACCCAAGAGACCGGCACTCTCGAGGGATTCAGAACTTAGAAGACCGTCATGCCCCTCGTCACAAACGCGCGCTGCAGTCAGTATCGTGAGGAAAGTACGACCGGCGACATTTGGACGAGGAAGGCGGCGGAAGAAGCTGTCCGGCTTCTTCTGAATGATGGCACCCAGAGTTGCGGTGTAGGCGTCTTGATGAGCCGGACTCCAATTGGCCTGAGCGAGAAGGAAGACGTCCCTCACCGTTTTGGGGTCGACGCGACCGCTTTCCGCCATCAGGTCGTCAAGGACATTGACGGCGAGGATTTGCCCAGCACTCGTTTCACAAAGCGCTTCAATAAATGCTTGCAATCGTCGCCTCCTCTGCAATAGCACTGGACCTTGGTCGTTAATCGGTAACGGAACAAGCTGGTGCCAGCCAGGTCCGTTCGTTCGGGAGACTCGTGCCGCTCAGTCGCCGATGACGGACCGCAACCTACGTCACGGCGCTATGTCGCTTCCACCGCCCAACCAAACGTCGCACACAGCGCTTAGAAGTAAGTGCTTCCTACTGCTCCCCGCTCCACCTGTCGCGACGGGGCGCTACCTCTCACTTGATCAACCTGATTGCCGCGATGGAAATCCTGCTACCAAAGCGTGGAAGCGCGATCAGAATCGGAATCCGCGCGCTCGGTCCTGGCGATACCCGATAGTAGAACCGAGCGGCCGCCATACCCAGCGCCGGCTCAAGTAGTGTTGCCGCCGTGGCTGGCGCCGCCGCTTGGGCGGCCCTGCAGTCTCCGTCGCAATCCGTTCCTCCAGGTCCTGTACAAACGCCGGTCGAACCTCCCCAGTCAGCGCCTGATCCGGCTATGCCACTGGATCGCTACACGGCAATCACGGACCAAGCCACATTCCGGGTGATCGAGGACATGAGCCAGCCTTGCAGCGACTTCCCTGTCGGGTGTCGCGTAGTTAATGAACACATCAGCCATTGCTACCCCTTGGCGGCGCGGCGGCCCCAACCATGCCTGTGCCACGATGGCATCAGACCTCCCACGAGTAGCTGGTCACCTCCTGCACAACTTCGCCGCGCTGGGCCTGACGCGGTTACCGGCCGGCACCACGAACGTACCAACCTGTTGCCTGCTCCTGCTGTGCTGTCGCCCGCCCCTCGCCGGTCGGTATCCTGAAACCCCAGCACGGCAAAGCGCGAGGCGCGACATGTGCTACAGCGCCATGGTCTGGCAGGACTACCACGCGTTCACGCGGCGCTTTGGCGCGCGGCTGAGCATCATCGACTTCGTCCGCCTGTTCGAAGTGCGCCAGAACGGCGGCAAGGTCAGGATTCCCAAGGGAATGGAAGCCGCGTTCTCGGATGCCGGCGAGGAAGGCGAACAACGGATCCATGATCTGGTCCGGCGCTACCGCGACCAGCAAGCCAGCACGCACATGGCCGAGCTGATCAAGCAGCGCGAGCGACTGCGTCTCGCGCAGGAAGCACTGGCGCGCAAGCCAACCAAGAAAGCGACCGACGAGATCCGCATCGCTGGCAACAAGGTTGCTGCGGCGCAGCGCAAGATCGCCGACCTCGACCGCACCGACGAGGAGCCGCGCGATTCGCGCATCTACCCCGGCGACTACGCGCCGGTGATGATCATGCAGGGCGGCGAACGCCTGGTCGTGCCGATGCGCTATCAATGCCGCATTGCGGGCAAGCCGGCCAGCTATGACGACCGCTTTCCCGGCACCTACAACGCGCGGCGCGACAATCTGGAAGGATTCTGGCGCGACCTGTTCGGCCGCAGCCACGGCGTGGCCGTCGTGCAGCGGTTCTACGAATACGTCGAACGCATCGGCCCGGACGGCAAACCCTACAACCAGGTCATCGAATTCACGCCCGCCGACGGGCAGGAACTCCTGATCGCCTGCCTGTGGTCCCGCTGGACTGGTCCGGACGGCGAGGAACTGCTGTCCTTCGCCGCGATCACCGACGATCCGCCGCCCGAAGTGATCGCCGCGGGCCACGACCGCTGCATCGTCCCGATCAAGGCCGAGCACCTGGATACCTGGCTATCGCCCGACGCGCACGACCTCGATGTGCTGCACGCCATCCTCGACGACCGCGTGCGGCCGTACTACCAGCATCGCGACGCCGAGTAGCCGTCGCAGCGCATGAGACGCACCTGCGCACAATCCCCCGCACTCACCCGGAGGCGCCATGGAACCGACCCCTGAAGGCAAGCGGCGTTACGCCGACGATGCCGGGCACTATCGCCCGGCGCGTATACCGGAGACCCGCCTCGCCTGCCGCTGCACCGAATCCTGCGCACATCCGTGCCTCGGCCGCTGCGGCTGCGCCGCCTGCCTGGCCGCGTTCGAGGACTGGGATAGTTTTGGACTCCTGCATTCGCAGGACACTGCGTAACCCGGCACCCGGTCAGGCGCGCCGGCTTCACCGAGGCATGATCGCCGTGGCGCACTGACGCGTGTGCCCGAGCGGCTGCTCACCTCGACCCGACCCCGCCGCAGACGCCGCACGTCTTGTCCCGCCCGCGACGCTTCTTGTCCCGCGTACCGCACGAAAAGTCCGGCGCGCGGGGCTTTTTGCGTCAACGGTGAGACTTTTTGAGCGAAGCTCCGCCCTTTTTGCGCGGCGCGTGACGCCTTTTCCGCCTCGGGCCACCCGAAAACCGCAGCGCGTGGCGCAAAAAGCGCCAACGCCGGCACTTTTTGTCCCGCGCGCGGGACATTTTTCGCGACGGCCGGGACATTTATCGCCAAGCGCGGGACATTTCGTGTGGCGCTTGCGGCTTTTTCTGCCGGTGTCGGCGCGATTGGTCACGAGGCCGGCCGAGGCGTCTTGAAGTGCCAGGGCTGAGGTCCCGTCCGCGTCGTCGCGCGCCGAACCCGGCGCGCCAGCGGCGCAGCCGGCGCAGGCGACCGATCGCCGCGAACGTCAATAGCGCCGACGCGCGGGTGGATTGCGCTCGAACCGATGATCTGCGCCGCGCCAGCCATGGGTCGCGGATAGCGATGGCGACCCACTTCGCTCACGACCGGCGCGGGCCAACACCGGCAACGCCAAGATAGCGATGACGCAAGCTGGCGCTACCACGCGAACGACACATCACGCTCCCAGCTCACCTCATCGGCCGAGGTGTTCATACGCCGCAGCTCGATAGTGACCGGCGCATTTTTCGGCAGATCTACCGCACTGTCGATGGACAAGGTCTGATGGTTCCTGATGCCCCAGTTCGGCCCGTTCTTGCGGACAGGTGCCTGCCCCGTGACGCGCAGTTCCAGGTTCTGATCCGCGTTGGCTTCACCGGGACGCACGCAGGTATAGCGTGCGGTCACGCGGAGCTTGCCCTTGCCCGGCGAGACGTATGCATACGTCTCGATCGCCCATACGCCTTCTGTTGTTTGGCCGAGCAACGCAATGTGTTCCTCTTGCATGGCGATTCCCCGTGAGCACCGGTTGTGTGCCCTGCATCAGTGCGCCGAGCAAGACCAACCTCGCACCGGAGTCACCCAGGCCGCCGCCAGCACCCGAACCGGCGGCCACGCAGGAAGTCCACGAAACGCCGGAGCGGCACAGCGCCGCTCCGGCAAACGCGCGAACCTTACGGTCCCTTGCTCTCCCGCGCTTCCAGCAACCCGCGCACATCGCGCGAGAGGATGGCCACGGCTTCGAAGATCCCGCTGGGCGAGTGCGAATGCGGCGCCTCGAACTCGGCGTCCGCGATGGTTTCGCTAAGCTCCTGGATCGCCGCGAGCCGCGTCATGATCTCCACATCCAGCGCCTCACGGTGCTCACGCGAGTCGAGGACGTACGCGAACATCACCGGGTGATCCCCGCGCGCGTCGAGGCGCATCGGATGAAACGAGCCGGTATAAGTAGTCATGGCGCGCGCCTCCCATTCCCGGGAACAACGCGACCGATACCGACGATGCAACCCGGCGAACGCCGATTGCCAAAGCACACAGACCGAATATCCATGGACAACTCCCTTTGCGTGGAGTCGCCACCCCGAATAGTGGAAAAAGGGTGGCGAACGGTGTGCGGGTTGGCAGACCGGCTCAAGGACCGGCGAGCCTTGCGGCTCCCCGCGCACCGTCCGCCAGAAATCGGCAGACGACGCCGCACGAATTTCGGGCGTAAAAAAACGCCGGTATTCGATACGGCGCTGTGTGCGCCTTGAGATAGGGCTGCCAAGCCCGGTTGCCGAATTGGCGGCAACGCTCGGATTGTCTACCTCGTTGCGGGCGGCGTCAAGGGTGTGGATTTGTCCCATGTGCACGCGCCAGGCGTCCTCCCGCGCGCCCTGCTGAGCCTGGATGACCGACTTCCTTTCCATTGGATGTCGCTCGCTATATCAACCGCAATTAGCAAATTGCCGGCCAACGCAGGCTCGGCGAGAGGTCACTTGCTAAGCACTAAGCACTAAGCACTAAGCACTAAGCACTGAGCACTGAGCACTAAGATCTACGTACCCAAGTGCCGGCACAAGCGAGTCAGAATCGAGATCATGTCCAGTCTGGCGGCAACGGTCGCCACGCGCTCTGCAGCTTATCCATTAGGTGCTGCAACGCTACCCGAGCGGCCTTGATATCCCCTCGTTCAAGAGCCGCGCGCAAGCGCGCGTACTTGTCCTGGGCTTGCCTATCGCCGGCATGGAATGCCACTAAGCTCGCCAATGGGATGTCCACATGCACCACGTCGTCCACATCGCGCTCTATCAGCCGGCACAGATCCCGCTTCCATCGCTCTGTGTGCGGGGCCCAGGCACGGCAATCCGAGTAGTGGCCGTTGTTCGCAATGGCGATTATGGCGTGGAGCTGAAAGCCTACAGACTGAATAAGGTGATCGTAGGACGATGTATCTGGGTTCCAAGAGGGACAAAGCACAACATCGACACGCCCAAGCAGATCAGCAACGCGGCGCGCCTCAATCATCTCACTGCAAATAAGTACCGAAAACGCGCCCCACGCGGAATGTATAACCGTCCGAATTTTTGACCGATTCGAAAAAGGCATGAACTGCACTGCGGGCTTAAGCTTCGAGAGCTGCGCCCCTTCCTCCCGAGCCGGCAGTCTCTTCGTCCACGGCCAAGCCGCAACCGACATGCAAGGCCCTGGAAGAACGGCGAAGACCTGGTTAGCGACGTAAGGCTGAGTCTTGTGGTGGATATACTCAAGCCCGGCCACTAAACCATATCGGCCAGACCTTACGACATGATTTGCTACCGTTCTGAACCAATGACGCGGCAGCGACAATTCGGGCAGTACTAGGACTTCCGAACCTCCTCCCCGCGACAGGCATGATGCCTTCTCAAGAACCTCAGCTAATCCTTGAAGGCGCTTCTTCGTTAACAGCGGTGAGCCGAATGGAGCACCGGGCACACGCTTCGCTGCAGCCGTCCACGCGGCTTCTTCAACAACGAGGTTCCCAAGGATAATACGCGGGCCTTTTTGCTCCAATATCCCTGGAACATACTTCTCGACAGCAAGAGGCTCGATTGAGATCGTGGCAGCATCGAGAACTCTGCCGATGGGATCGCGATACTCCGTGCCACGTACGGCATTTACGATGCTGAGAAGTTCGTCGAACGCCGTTTCGTCGAATCCGTTCTGTTCAACCCTATATAGCCAGCGTCGTGAAATATCAAAGTAAGACGGAGGGCGCGTACACAAAAAGAGCCGCGCGGCTGGCATCGCCCATGCAAGATCTCCGAGTTCATCACAGCGTTGCACGAATTTTGAGACTTCAGACAGTCGCTCGGAAAGCTCGTCGTTCCGACGCAACTCGGCAAGCAGCCATTTGCGGTCTTTGTCAGATCCACTGGGTCGCGGATGCGCGTCGTCTTCGCGATCACGTGAGCGCAAGTCGGCACAAGCAAGCTGCTCGGCACGACGCCGGAGCACAGTAGCCTTCACCTCACTAGTTCTCAGCCGAATTCGCCCGGAAAAACGGCTCGCAATCTGTTTCGCATCCATGCCGATTGGCAGACATGAGCTGATCGCCTCCAATCGCCGCTCATGAAGATAGTTGCGAAGCCAAATCCACGGACTGACTCTTTCGGCGGATATCTCACGACCGCGGTAGTAGAGATTACTCGCGGTCTTCCGCAGCGATTGAACTGTGCCCCACGTCCTATCCATGCGCCGGATCAGTTCCTTAGCCGACGTCCAGTCTCCAGAGCAAATCGCCAGTTTGAGAAAGCGAAACGATACGTCGAGGTCCTCTACCCAGTTGTCTCCAGCATCAACGACGCGGCCGACTCGCTCCAAGCAATGCCTCACGATGTCGCGTGCCTCGTTTCGATTGATGAGGCTCGAGACGCGCTCAAGAGATCGTAGGCTTGTGGACAGCGCAAAGCGCTCCAACCTTGCACGATCAGCATCGCGCAGCACTCGAAGTGGAGATCCTTCGGCATTTCCTGCACGTATCAGGTGACTCACACCATCGCCGACGAATGTAGATGAATCGACAAAAGCACGGCGCTCGCTTACTGCCTTAGAAAAGTCGGACGCAACCGCATCCACGAAGTCTCCACCAGGAACCCCAGCCAAGCGATGGACACGCACCTTTCTTGTCTGCAGTTCAAATTCAGACCCGAAACGATCAAGAGCCGTGACATCCAGTCGCAAGAGCTGATCGTCGGCTTCCAGAAGTGGCACGAAACGCCGTATCGTTTCAATACAGTCGTCTTCGCCGCATGGCTCCGCCACGATAACCACGTCGTCGACATACCGTCGGTAGCAAAGGACGCCGGGACGCGAAACGACGTGCCGATCTAGCGGCGCTAGTGATAGGTTTGCGACGACCCGACTGGTCAGAGCTCCTATAGGAACGCCGGTCACGATCGGCGTTGCAGCACGGCGTGATGCCAGCTTACGGAAGCGCCCATACGAGCGAAGCAGCGATGCTGTAGCGTGTTTGTACTCGGTGACATCATCCGGCTTCGCGCCCGCCTCCTGCAACTCGGCCACGAAAGACTCGCTGAGCATAAACGACGGAGCAATGGTGTCGTAAAAGCTTGCGAGATCCGCACTGATGATCAGCGCTTGCTGATCCCGTTCAAGCGCACTCTTCGCGGCGTTTAGAGGTGCTGTACGAAACTGCTGATAGCGCTTAGGCCAATACTCGAACAGCCATCGCCGGTGCCGAACAATCTGCTGGTTCCGAAGATCAAGCCGATAGCCCAAAACCTCCCTCGAGAGCAGTGCGTCGAGCAGCGCGCCAAAGCGCCAGAGGTAGAGCACTTCCGCAACCGCAAACTCAGGGTGCGGACTCAGTCGAAGCTGAATATCAATGGGGCAGGGGATAGGCTTTGATCGAGCAGCGCCGATCCTAACAACATGATCGCGCCCTCCTTCGGAAGCGTGGAGTCGCTTCGGGACGACCCACGTCTCGCCTAACTGGACATTGTCGAACCAGCCTCCACTGGCGAGCTTGGAGCGAAGTACTCTCAAGTTTCTCGGCAGTTCCTGCTCGTACGCAGCTAGTTCGAGAAGTCCGACGCCACGCCTCTCGAAAAACAGTGCGGATTTCGCCTGCCGGAACGCGAGATACAGGTCGGCAATAGTCGGAGTGAGTGAGCGCTTTTGCAAGACATTGGTTCCAGCAAGTAGGGAAGATTCCCGCTAGTCAATCGTTGTCGGGGAAAGCGGCGGGATAAATTGTCTTTGCCTTTCGACAAAAATGATCGCTCTTCCGCGCGAGCAGCCGCAATGCCTCACAAGTAATTTCGCGTGCCCCAGCGACGTACGGCTCCCGCGCTGAAGGCGGGAGACGTGTCAGGGCGTATACCGACTTCGCAACTCCTTCATTGCAGAGTGGTTCGAGATAATCGGCCAAGTCTTCGGCCTTGCTCCGAGAGATAGCCAGGATAAGCCTCTCTGGAAGATAGAAAGCAGGACTTCCCAAGGCAAATGCATCAACTAAAGAAAGCACCGGAAGCTCACGGTCAAGCGCTTCTCTAGCCAAATCAACCAGCTCCGGATCAGCATCACCCCATATGTTTAGCTCTCGGTCGCTAAGATCATCCTTCCTATCATGGATCCTCGACTCAACCCAATTTCGAAGCAACAAACTTGCCAGATCCGACCGCCCGAGATCTCGCAACGTCCGAGCAACTGAACTTGCGCTCGAGGATGTCATCCCCTTAAACGGTTGCTTGGCGATTCTTTCAAATCTAACTAGCAGATCCGCGCTGTTGTCATTGAAGGACGACCTCCACATCGCCCATGTGTCATTGTAAAACTGAGACTCGTCTATAACCGAATCGTTGCTAGCGAGTTCGCGAAACGCCACCACAAGACTGTCTTGATGTATAACGCCACTCCTAACAAAATCTATAATTTTCTTATCAATTTCGGTATTGAAATAGTGCCTGAAATTTGCAAGCGTGTTCCACACCGCGCGCAGCTCTGGATTAGCCGCAACTCCCGTATAACCTTCTGCACTATGCTTGACAACTAGATCCAGCGGCGGAGCCCCATCCCCAGATCCGTTGTAGCAGTACGACGCCAGAGCGAGGGAACGCGCTATGTACGTTATAGATCGCTCCGACAGAGTGCTCGCCTCGATCGCGCCTCTAATTGGCGCCAATAGCGATGAAGTTCGTTGCACAATGCGCAAGTTCTTAACGTTGAGCTCAATGAGCGCATCCCTTACAGAATCGCGAAAAATTTCGCCGCTCGGCGGCATAATAGCCGACACACATTCCTCGACGGATGGGTCGAAGGTGTACTCTTGGCGGAACACCTTTTCCCGGTGCATGTTCCATTCATCAATCGGGAATTCTTGTGATTCTGTATTTGCAATCACAACAACATTACAGTTTCGCTCTTCACTCAAAAGAGAAACCAGACCTAGAAAGTCTAGCAACCTAAGACTAGCTCCGCGACGTTCCACATCGTCGAAGCAAACCAACATGTTCCTGAGAGAGTTTTCTGCAATGACTTCGTAGGCTGCAAGTAAAGGACTGACCTTCTTGGCTTCCGGATCTGCACCTAGTCGCTTAAGTAGGGGCAACTTATTTATCGCACCTGCTTTGGTTTTCCGCCATCTTTGCGCCAGCCAGCCACGACCAACATTCGATGCTGCGACAGGTGCCGTAGCCACTTCATCATGCGTCTGGAACACCTCTCGCTTGAGTTCCTTTATGCTACCTATTCCAAATAAAGAGACGTAGGCATAACGCCTCTGACTTAAGCCTAGCTCCAGTTGTTCCGCACAATATTCTTTCCATAAGTACTTCCATAGATGAGTTTTTCCGCGCCCCCATTTTCCCTGAAGAACAATCGCTCCGCGGCCTGACTCGCGGATAAAACCTTTCAGGATTTCTGCTAGGTCCATTTGAGCACCTGTCGTCATGCAGTTGTGAGAGCGGAGAAACGAGGTCAGGTTAACTTGCGGAACCCACTTTTTTCTAGCGGATTTAGCAACTATTTTGGGACTGTCAGCGACGACGCCTTGTACCCGCTCGATGCAGCGATCGCCAACCACTCCTCACAAAACCGCCACCCGCTCCCCCTCCGCCACAAACAGCTTCGCCTCAGGCCCCACCCCAAACGCCTCCTACCAAGCCTGCAGATTGCGCACCACGCCATTGACGCGATACCTCGCCGGCGAGTGATTGCCGGAATCGATCTCAGCGCGCAGGGCCGCTTCGGTGGCCTGCGTTCGCAAGAGTTGTGCCCAGCCGAGGAACAATCGCTGTTCGCCGCTGAAACCGTCGCGCTTGGCCTTTGTGTCTATCCCGTTCGCTGCGGCGTGCAGGCGGTAGGCATCCAGCGCGATCGTCACGCCGACGAGATCAGACAGGTTTTCGCCAAGGCTGCGGCGGCCGTCGAGGCGCCCCGGGCAGTGGGGCGGAGCCGGTGCATCGGGAGCGTCGCTGAGCCGGCCTGGACGCCGGGTCGCGACCGGACCGACGCATTCGCCCCGCAGCCTCTCGGATCGTCGTTCGCCGTGTGATCATGTTCGCGTCGAAGTCTCGTATTGCCTGGTAGCCACACGACGAGACCCGTCTCCACGACCGCACACTGTTTTCCGAGGAATCCATGCTGCCACCGAACTCGACCCCACGTCCCAGGATGCCTTCCGTTGCCCGATTCCACTGGTGCGCGTGCGCGCTGCTGGGGCTCGCCCTGGCGGGCAGTGGCAGCCGCGACGCGCAGGCCCAACCCCTGCGCGGGCCGCAGGACCGCTGCGCCGAAGTCGTCGCGAGCGGACCTATCCCGTATCGCGGCACAACCTTGCTCGAAACGGCGGACATCAAGACCCCGGAAATCCGTCGGATCAACGCGCTGATATCCGCACGCTGCTACGACGAAGCCGCCGCCGCCATCTCCGACTATCAGTCGAAAGCGCCGCAGGATTACCAGATCGAGTTTGTCGTCAATCGGCTGATCTGGTTGACGCAAGGCGCAGAGGCCGCGCAGGAAGCCGTGACCGGATCGCTGGCCACGCACCCGGACTTCGCCTCGGTGAAGGTGCTGCAAGCCTCCCTCTATCTCGAACAGGAACGCTACGACGACGCACGCGGACTGCTCGACGACATCGCGAAGGCGATCCCGAACGATCTTTGGCTGATGATCGACCGCATGAAAATCGAACTCCACGATGGCCCGAAGCCGGATATGGCCGCACGTCTGAAGGACATGTTGAAGAACGCACAGTTTCCGCCCTCGGCTCGCGAACTGGCGGGGCGTTCCCTCGAACGGCTGACCGGGTCGGAGAGCGAGATAAGGAAGTCCATCTACCGGGACATGCTGACGTTCGAGTCCGCAACACCGTTCAGCATGAAAGCCGTGAATCTGGCGCGCGAACTCGTGATCCGCAGCAATAACCCTGACGAGTCGATCGCGTTCCTCGAACCGACGATGGCCGATCCCCGCGCCGCGGCCCGCAAGGAAGAACTCAACCAACTGCTGGCCGTCGCCTATCTGCAAAAAGCCGCCACGATCAACGCGGCGCCCACAAGCGGCAGCGCTGCGCTGATCGCGCGCAGCGTCGGCCTCGTGGAACCGTTGACGATGTACAGGGCCCTCGCACACGTCCCCAACGGTCTGAAGCTGCGCGCCCTCATCATCGACAGGATCGACCCGAAGCAACTCCCGCGCGGGATCTGAAGCGCCGCAACGCAGGCCGTGGAACCGAAGGCGGCACGGGCGTCGGCTCGAGCCGCATCACGCATGTGGCCTTTGTCGGTGAAGCCGTGCCTCACCTCATAGCCGCGAGAACGGGGGTGAACTTGCCCCCGAATCACGGACACTCGTTCAAGCGACCAGAGACAGCTCGAACTCTTCCAGGCTGAGTTCGGGTTGATTTCCGTAGCCACCTCTTGTTTCAGCAGCACCTGGCGACAACGGTGCAACCGCCAGCGACAACGCCTGACTACCCGAGCGATGCGGGGATCGACGATCCGAGTATCACCACACCGACGCCCGCTCCCCCGCCGCCACAAACAACTTCGCCTCAGCCCCCAGACCAAAAGCCTCATACCAAGCCTGCAGATTCCGCACCACGCCGTTGACGCGATACCTTGCCGGCGAGTGATAGCCCGAGTCGATCTCGGCGCGTAGCGCGCTTTCCGTGGCCTGCGTGCGCCACAGTTGCGCCCAGCCGAGGAAGAAGCGCTGTTCGCCGCTGAAGCCGTCGCGCTTGGCCTTGGTGTCTATACCGTTCGCTGCGGCGTGCAGGCGGTAAGCGTCCAACGCGATCGTCACGCCGACGAGGTCGGACAGGTTTTCGCCGAGGCTGCGGCGGCCGTCGAGGTGCGCGCCGGGTAGTGGCTCGAAGCCGGAGTACTGCGCCACCAGCACCTCGGCCTTGGCATCGAACGCCGCGCGCGCGGTGGTTGACCACCAGTCGCGCAGGTTGCCCTTGTCGTCGAAGCGCGAGCCCTGGTCGTCGAAGCCGTGCGCCATCTCGTGGCCGAGCACCGCGCCGATCGCACCGAAGTTCACCGCGCTGTCGGCGGTGGCGCTGAACGCGGGCGCCTGCAGCAGGCCGGCCGGAAAGGTCACAGCGTTGAGCTGCGGACTGAAGCTGCCGTCGACGGATTGCGGCGGCAGGTGCCAGCGATACGGCCGGCCGGGATGCTCGAGGTATTCCGCGTCGCGCTTCACCTGCGCAGCCTTCAGGCGATGCAGGTTGCCGATCGGATCGGCGGGCCGGATGTCGACCTCGGCGTAGTCGCGCAGATCGTCCGGATAGCCCAGGCGCAGTTGCATCGCGTCGACCTTCGCCAGCGCCGTGGTGCGCGTGGCCTCATCCAGCCATTCGGCCTTGGCGATGCGGTTGCGCAGCGCCTGCTTGAGGAATGGCGCCATCGCGTCGATCGCATCGCGGTCGGCGCGCGTGAAGAAGCGCGCGACGTAGCGTGCGCCGACCAGCTCGGGCAGGTTCTGGCTGACGAACTGGATGCCGCGGTCTTCGCGCGAGCGGCGCGAGGTCTGGCCGTTCAGCGTCGTGCCGTAGAAGGCGAAGTACGCGTCCTGGTACGCGCGCGGCAGCAGGGTCGCGTGGTTGTCCAGCCAATGGAAGGCCAGGTAGTCGCGCCAGGTTTCCACCGGCGTCACGGCGAACAGCGCGGCGCTGTCGCGGATCGCCGTGTCGGTGTTCAGCACGACGGCGTCGACGGCCGGATAGCCGCTGGCGGCGATGAACGCGCGCCACGGAAAGCCCGGCGCGTAGCGCAGCAGTTCGTCGAAGGAGATCGGGTGATAGTTCAACCGGCGATCGCGCAATTGCGGCGGTTTCCACTGCGCTGCCGCCAGCTTCCCTTCCAGCGCTACGATGGCGGCGGCACGCGCGGCGCCGTCGGCGATGCCGGCGCGGGCCAGGGTCTGCGCAATGTAGGTCGCATAGGCGGTCCGCTGAGGCGCGTAGTGCGCGCTGGCCGTGTCGTAGTAGCGCGAATCCGGCAGGCCGACGATGCGCTTGCCGGCGGCCTGCTGGTCCAGATGCAGGCGGCTGCGGCGCGTGTCGCCGGCGTCGAGGAATACGTAGCAGGCGGCGATGGTGTTGGAGAGCGGATGCGCCATCCGCTGCGCGACCTGGACATGCGTCGTGATCGCAAGAATCGCATCGAGGTCGCCGCGGACCGGCGCGAGGCCGGCCTTGTCGATGGCATCCAGATCGACGTAGCTGCGATAGAGATCGGACAGCTTGCTGTTGCCGCCGCCCTGCCCCGCCGCATCCTGCACGATCGCGCGGATGCGCGCTTCGGTGCGCAGGAACATGGCGTTGATTTCGCCGTATTGCGCATAGCCCGCCGGTCGCACGGTATCGCGCAGCCAGCCCGCGTTGACGTATTCGTAGAAGTCATCGCCGGGCTTGACCGTGGCACTGAGGTGCGACAGGTCGGCGCCCCAGCCGCCCGCCGCTGGTTTCTCCAGCGCCAGCGCGCGACGCGTGGCAACGGCCAGCGGCAACAGCGCGAGGCTTGCGCACAGGCGGCGCCGGGCAAGGTTGCAGTCCGGCGTTTCGGGAACGGTCATGGGCACACTCCTGCGGATGGCCTTGGCCACCGCTCGCGCGCACACCGTGGCCGGTGAAATGCGAACGGACACGCGGCGGCGTCGGTGGACGGGTCGAGTAGAGCCGGGATGCCGTTTGGCGGCGAAGGGTCGCGCGAAACGGGGTCAAGCTAACTTCCAGAACACTCTTTTCAGCGGTACTCCCCGCCGATCGCGACCGTGGCGACGTCAATGGCCGCCGGTTCGTATCTGCTAGGCGTGACGCGCGTTCTTCCGACTCGGGCGCAACCGTAACGGAGTCGCCAACTTCCTGAGCAGGCCAATTAGCTCGCCTGACCGCGCTTCCCGCCGCTTGCGAACCGGATGAGCCAGCGGCATTCACGCTTGTCCACCGATGCGCTCGTGAGCCTTCCTGGCTGCTGCACAGTAACGCCGCGACCGCTTCGCTTCGCGCCAGATGCGCCAGCGTAGGCCGCGAGATCATCGGCCATCGGTCTACTATGCGATCCTGTTTCGCGGCATGGAACGACAGAACGCAACGGACCGTCGTTCGCACCAGCAACGAAGGTATTTGACGATGCGCAAAATGAAAGCTCGACTCCGGCAATGGGCGCTGCTCCCGTTCGCGCTCGCTGGCGCGGCGGGCGCTGGCGCAGGCTGGCAGCACGACTGGAACGAAACTGGCCCGGCTTTCAGCCTGAACGTCGTTGATCGCCTCGAGATCGCGGGCACCGCGAACGGTTCGGCGCTGATCGGATCGTTGGAAGGATACGACTACCGCCTGTCGCACGTTCGCGGCGATGGCAGTATCGCCTGGCACGCCGCCGTGACGTCGTCGGAATGGATACCATCGCGTGTTTCGCCTGAGCCCGATGGCGCGGCCGTCCTGCTGTTGACGGGGCCGACCTACGCCAGCATCGCCCGCTTCGACGCGTCCGGCGTGCTGCAGTGGAGTTCAGCACTGCAAGGCACGCACTTTGCGGTCGGCGCGGACCGGATTGCCACCCTGTCGGTAGCAAGCCTCCAACCTGCCCTCGTCACGGCGATCGACCGGTACAGCGGGCAATGGCGCTGGCAAAGCACCATTCCCGGGCTTTACGGCAGCGGATTCGCGGAATCGCCGCTGGCCGTCGACAGTGACGGCAGCACCTATGTCAGTGGTCGCGGTAGCAGCGGCGAATCGCTGCTCGCCAAGCTGGATCCGCAAGGCACCTTGCGATGGCTCAGGCGCGTCGCGGCCTCCCAGGTGGTGACCGTGCGCGACGGCCGCGTCTACGTGGCGGATTCTTCCGCGCTGCAGGCGCTGAATCCAGCCGATGGTCAGACGTTGTGGCACAACGACGCGTGCGGGGCCTACCAGGGCGAACTGTCGTTCGTTGCGGGCGATCCGCTGTGCGCTTCTGCCACGACGCTCAGCCGGCGTTCGGCAGCCAGCGGCGGCGAGGTCTGGCACCGTGACATCGCCGGCGGCGTACTTGGTGTATTCGGCGACGATGTATACATTGGCTCGGATCCGGTCTCGTTCCCGGCTGCCGACGGCCTGCTGCAGCGTCTGGCCGGCAGCGATGGCGCACTGCAATGGCAGCAGGCGATGCCGTTCCCGTTGCGTGGCCGCATCTGGCAGGTATCGGACGATCTGATCGGCATCGCCTGCGCGACGCTGACAACGGACGCCGTTGCGCTGCACCGCTACCGCATGCTGGACGGCAGTCTGTCCGACATCCGCAGGGTTGACGATGTGCCGCGCGGTGTCAGGGATGCAGGCGAGACGTATGGCGGCGCCGATCTCTTTGTGCTCGGCCAGGCACCGTGGAAAGCACAGCCGGCGCTCGTGCGGCGCCTGGCAACCGACAGCGGCAGCGTGTTGTGGGAAAACGCCACGACGCAGCGCAGCACCTTCCCGGGCCTTGCGCTGACGCCGAACCGGCTGCTGCTGGCTGAGATGAACGAACTGAGCCAAGCGGTCGTTCGTAGTCTCGATCGGGCAAGCGGGGCGTTGCGTTGGGAGCGCCGCATCACCGAAGGCCGTACGTACAGCTCGAGCAGCAAGCCGCCGCGCATTGTTGGCCTTGGCGGCGACGACGCACTCGTCAGCTACGGTTACGTTGATCTGAACGGCCCGTCGGTCTTGCGCCGCGTGCAGGAGCTGCAACGGCTCGATGAGGCCGCCGGTGATGTCGTATGGAAAAAGCAGGTCACCGAGTGGGTCTATCCGTCCGTGTCCATGCCATGGACGGAACCTGCGCTGTTCGGCATCGGAGAGGACGTACTGCTCTGGGCTGCTGCTGGCGCGTCCGCCCCGCCGGCCATGGGTTTGCAGCGGCGTTTCGGCAGTGACGGCGCGCCGGATTTCGTCGTAGCCGCAGCACCGATTTCCGAAATGGCGCGCCTGTCCGTCGCCGCGGACGCCGTATTCGCCATGACACGGCCCGACGGGGACACGCTGCGCCTGGTGAAGTACAGCGCATCATCCGGCGCGCTACTGTGGCAGTTCGACTATCCCAGGGCACCGTGGCCCGAGGTGCTGATCCTTGACCTGCTGCCGCTGGCCGACGGAGACGTCCTGGTGTTGCTGCACCTGTACCACCCGACGTCGACCGGAGCACGCGCGACGCACCTGCTGCGCGTCAACGGCGACGGCAGCGGACTGCGCTATGTCTACCGCACGCGCATGCAGGGAAAGACGCGTGACCTGATGACCCGTGTCGTCCTCGCCGCCAACGGCGAAGCACTGTTGGGGCGGCAGCTCTACTACGACCGCCGCGGCATTGATTTCCTGCAGCGTTTCGATCTGGAACAGGGCAGCGTGATCGGCTCGCAAGCGATCGGCCTGCGCGGCGTCGATCCGTTCGCGCAGCGCTCGGCCTGGGGCAGCACCTTCATCCCTCACGGCGACGGTGTGCTGATTTCCGGCACGGCGCTGCGCTCACCGCTGCCACCCACCCGGCGCACCGCGCTGCTCGACCTGGGTATCGAACAGCGCGGCGACCTGGCACTGCAGGTGCGGGCTTTTCCCGTCGGTATTGCCCCGGGGGACAGCGTGCCGTTTGCGGTGGGCGTCCGCTATACCGGCGATACCGCAGTCACAGACGCTACGCTGATTGTGGAATTGCCCTGGCAAAGCGGCGTCAGTGGCTTGAGCTGCAATGGCGCCGGCGTCGACCGCTGCGAGCTGCAGGTTCGCCACGGCCAGATCGTCGCGCGCTTCGACGCAGCACCCGGCGCGCAGCTCGAACTGGACGGCACGGTGCGCATGCTGGCCGTGCCCACGCTGGACAAAAGCGTGCTGCGCGCCGTCGTGCATGGGCCGACCGGGTTACTGGAAAGCGACGTGCACAACAACTTCCGCAGCGTACCCGTGGAAGGGCCGATCTTTGCCGATGGCTTCGACGGATAGAAGAAAACCGGACCCGATTCGAGTGGCGCTTCCTTCAGGCGCTTCTAGTCCACGTACTTGCTGACCATTTCCCCGGACAGGGCCGCAGCTGCATACGCAGTTTGTTGGGTTTCGTTCGTCGCTTCTCAGCGCATGGCGCTATGCGGCCGGGTTGTTTTCCCACGCGTCGCAAACAGCTCATCGCCTACCGTCACGTCGCCGGGGGCGAGGAGGCGGTGCCAACTCAACTTCCACAACGTTTTTTTCTGCGGCACTTGCCGACAATCTGGCGACTGCCGGCGACGATTCATCGCCACTCTTCTCGCCGCTGCACAGCGAACCTGCCCCCATGCGGCAGCGAACCGCATGTTCCGCCGCCGCTTGCAGTAACCTCGCAGCCCTGCACGGAACAGCCTCCGTGATCAAAGGTCGCCTGATGAGATCGCTGATTGTTTCGTTGTTGCTGTTCATCGCCGTACCGATGTTCTCGCCGCCGGCCCGCGCGGAACCGGATACCGGATCCGTACGCAACATCGGCAAGAGCGATCCGCTGCGCAAGCCGCTGCTCGATGCGTTGCGCGGACCGGTGGAGAAAGACCTGGGTCAACCGGTGCAGTTCGTCGTCAGCCTCTTGCGCGTGCAAGACACGTGGGCATTCGTCATCGCGACGCCGCAAACCAAGACCGGCCAGCCGATCGACTATGCCCGTACGCACTACGCGCAGGCGATCGCCGACGGCGTGTTCGATGGCGGCACCGTGTTCGCGTTGCTGCAGTCGGAAGCAGGCGCCTGGTCGGTCAAGGAGTTCGTCATCGGACCGACCGATGTCGCCTTCCTCGCCTGGCCCGAGCAACACGGCGCACCGGCGTCACTGTTCGAGCTTCCATTCGATTGACGAGCGATTCGGCGTGCAGCGCTGAGTTGGCGCGCTGCGTTTTCTGATTTGCCGGTCACCGTGGGACTTCCGTGGTCGCGACATGCCCTTCCCCGCCGGTCGCGACTGAGGCGCCGTCGATCGCCACCGGATCGTTTCCGCTCGGCGTGGCGTGCGTTCCGACTCAGGCCGTCGCGCGCTGCGCCGTGCGCGTTCCAGACAGTTCCTCGACGAGGTCGCGGTGTGCGGGCAGGTCCTTGATCGCGTGCTGGCTCACGGCGCGCAGCATGGCGAATTCGCGTCGCGCTTCTTCGGCGCGCGGATAGCGCCCGCGCTGGTCGCGCAGGTCGGTCTGGAATTCCATGCCGTAGAGGATGAACTGCCAGCTGGCCGGCATGAACATTTCCAGGTCGGTGACGAAGTCGAGACGATGCGGCGCGCGCAGGCGCCATTCGGCGAGGCGGTCGCGCAGCGTTGGCGGAATGGTGGCCGTGTCGGCGTTGTCGATCCAGAACGCGCTGTCGCGGCGCTGGGTCAGGCAGTAGTGAAGCTTGAGGAAATCGACGATGCGCGTGTAGCGCTCGCTCATCATGTGATTGAAGTGCGCCGCGGCGCGATCGAAGCAGGCGTCCATCGGCAGCAGGTGGGCGAGCAGATAGGTGCCCATCTCGACCAGGCCGATGCCGGTCGCTTCGAGCGGCTCGAGGAAGCCGGCCGAGAGACCGATCGCCACGCAGTTGTGCTTCCACTGCACCGGTCTATACCCGGTTTCAAACGGCAGGCGACGCGCGTTCAATCCCTGTGCC
The DNA here is from genome assembly GCF_032229445.1 of Tahibacter sp. Taxonomy (NCBI): domain Bacteria; kingdom Pseudomonadati; phylum Pseudomonadota; class Gammaproteobacteria; order Lysobacterales; family Rhodanobacteraceae; genus Tahibacter; species Tahibacter sp. Next base: position 55,997 of record NZ_JAVTWC010000103.1, on the reverse strand, counting down.
GCCGGCCCGATGTAGTCGCGCAGCACGGCTTCGGCGCGATCGTCGCTGGTGTGCCGGCTCGAGTACACGTAGCCGACGCCACGGCGCTGCTGCAGGCCGATATCCCAGGTCCAGCCGGCTTCGTGGGCGGTGGAGATCGTATGCGAGGCGATCGGCGCATCGGGACCGGCGTTGGGCACCTGGATCGCCACGGCGCGGTCGGCGAACAGAACGTCGCCCACCGGTGTGAGCGGCTGCCCGAGTGCCGTGCCGATCAGGGCCGCACGCATGCCGGTGCAATCGACGTAGAGGTCGGCCTGCAGGGTGCCGAGTTCGCGCGTGACCACGCCGGCGATCGCACCATTCGCATCGAGCGTCACGTCGCAGATGGTGGCCAGCTGATGGTCGACGCCGAGTGCGCGACCTTCCTCGGCGAGCAGCGCGGCGACCTTCATCGCATCGAAGTGGTAGGCATAGTTCATCGGCCCCTCGTAGTCGGGGTCCTGGCGCCGCTTCGGCGCACGGCCGGCAGCGGCGACCGCGCTCTGCAGGGTCACCGCATCGGCGAACGCCCTGCCTTCGCCGGCCTCACCGAGCAGCCAGTACGGCACCAGGTCGAGTCCGTCGACGCGCGAACTGGGCAGGTTGAACGGATGGAAGTAGTGATCGCGGCCGGGCGAACCTGCTGGTCGTACCCAGTCGACGAAGCGGATGCCCTGCTTGAAGGTGGCCTGGGTTTCGCGGATGAAGCGCGCCTCGCTGATGCCGATCTGCGAAAGCGCGCCACGGATCGACGGGAACGTGCCTTCGCCGACACCGAGAATGCCGATGTCGGGTGACTCGACGAGTTGGATGCGCACGGCACCCGGTGTACGGATGTTGAGGGTCTTCGCGAGGTAGCAGGCGCACAGCCAGCCTGCCGTTCCGCCGCCCGCGATCAATACGCTTCGCAGCATGGGTGCAGCTCCCGATTCGTGCGCTGACGGCGCGCCGGTTGGCGCCAAGCCGCGCACCGTACGCCCGAATGACTGCGCTGTCATTTTGCATTGCAACAGTGATTTTCCTCGAATGACAGCGCTATCAAACTTTGATTGACAGCGCTGCCATCGGTATGCACTCTCCGTCGCCAGCGGGTAAACACAGACGCTCGGGGACTGGCTCAGAGGGCGTCATCATCGGGAGGGATTCACCCATGTTCGTTCGCAAGACCTTGCTTCACCGTTCCATCGCCGCGGTGCTCGCGGCCACTTCGGCCATGGCGGCGGCGCAAGGCGATGCCGGCGCGGATTCGAAGTCGACGCCGGACGGCGGCGATGCGGAAACCACCGCGCTCGACCTCGTCACGGTGACGGCGACCAAGCGCAGCACGCCGCTGCAGAAGACGCCGATCGCGATCACGGCGATCAGCGCACAGGCACTGGACAAGGAGCGCGTGATCACGGTGCAGGACATCACCAGCCTGGTACCCGGTTTCGCCGCGACGACCCAGGGCGACCACGGTGTGATCACGCTGACCCTGCGCGGCATCGGCAACGACAGCGCCAAGACTGAATACGCCGATCCGGAGGTCGCGCTGTTTGTCGACGGCATCTACACGCCGCGCGCCGAAGGCGCTGCCTCGCTGTTGCTCGATCTCGAATCCGTCGAGGTGCTGCGCGGTCCGCAAGGCACGCTGTGGGGCCGCAACTCGACGGTCGGCGCGGTCAACATGCAGACCGCCAAGCCCGTGATTGGCGACAACTCGGGCAACGTGCAGTTCGGCCTTGGCAACTACGCGCGCCTCGGCGGCCGCGGCGCGTTCAATCTGCCGATCAGCGAAAGCTGGGCGATGCGTGTCGCCTTCGCCCACGAGCAGCATGAGGGCTACGTCGACTACCAGAATCCGGGCGCACTGCTGCCGTCGCTCGAATCACAGCGCGCCGCCTACCTCGCGTCGGGCGGCGATCCGGCCGCGTTCCAGGCGATCAATCCAAACTTGTTCGTCGCCAGCGGCGAAAAGTACAACGCGCAGAACCAGAGCGCGGTGCGCATCAGCAGCCTGCTGCAGCCCAGCGACACCTTCAGCTGGAACGTGTCCTACGAATATTTCCGCGATACCGGCACGCCGAGCATGAACCTCATGCAGACGCCGCGCGCGGGCCAGGATTTCTGGTCAGCCTTTATCGACACGGCGCCGTCGCTCGATCGCGAGGTCAACAGCCTGCGCAGCCGCATGGACTGGGAGCTCAGTGACTACCTGTCGTTGTCCTACATTGCCGGCATCAGCCGCTTCGAAGGATCGGCGGATTTCGATCAGGACGGCGGCGTGCAGGTGCCGACGAGTTTCACGACCGGCGCGACTTACCAGCAGGACCGCACCAACTATTCGGTCTATCGCAATCACAGCCACGAACTGAACCTGACCTCGAACGGCGAGAACACCGTCGACTGGATCCTCGGGCTCTACTACGCCGCTGAAAAGAACAAGATCCGTTTCGATATCCCGATCTTCAATGGCACCCAGCAGGGCACGGTGGCCTGGCAAGGCTCGTTCATCCAGCCCAAGCAGACGGTCGATTCCAAAGCCATCTTCGGCCAGGCGACCTGGAATGTGTCGGACGAATTCCGCCTGACCGGCGGTCTGCGCTACACCGATGACGCGAAGGAAAACATCGGCGGTCGCGGCTGGGGCTGGCAAGGCTCCGGCAATCCTGCCATTCCGCAGGTGCCGATCGCACCGGGCACGATTCCGAGCAACGCGAACGGTTTCGGATTCGGTATCGGTGGCATCAACGACGGCCAGTACGACCACGGCCAGTTGACCTGGCTGGCGCGCGCGGACTACGACGTGGCGCCGGGCTTCCTGATCTACGGCAGCGTGTCGACCGGCTACAAGTCCGGTGGCCTGCAGGACGGCGGCGTGCCGTACGGGCACGAGGAGCTGACCAATTTCGAAGTCGGCACGAAGTCGTCCTTCCTCGATGGACGAGTGGTCTGGAACAATGCTTTCTACTACGAGGATTTCAAGGACTTCCAGCTGGCCGCGCCGATCACGTTCGTCGACGGCAGTCGCGGCCTCGGCTTCTCGAACGTCAAGGGCAGCACCAAGGTCTGGGGCTTCGAATCCGAATTGAATGCGCGCCTGACCGATGTCGATCGCCTGCAGTTCGTGTTCTCGGCGATTCCGCACAAGAAGCTCGGCACGCTGCTGTACGCCGGCTCCAACGACTATCAGGGGCTGCCGCCCTGCCCGGCCGCATCGGGCATCGGCAACTGTCTGGACGTCTCGGGCAACGAACTCGCGCATGCCCCCGATGCCGCGTTCACCCTGGTCTACGAGCACGATTTCCGCTTCGCCAGCGGCGCGCGGCTGACCCCGCGCATCAGTACCCACTACGAAACCGAAAGCTGGCTCAGTGCGTTCAACCTCGGCGACGGTGACAAGCAGTCCAGCTACACCCGCACCGATCTGAGCGCGCGTTATCTCAATCCGGACGGCACCTGGTACGTCGACCTCTACGTCGACAACGTCGAGGACAAGAAGATACGCACGAGCGCGGGCAGGACGGCCGTCGGCAGCGGCTTTGAATACCTCTCGCAATACCTGCCGCCACGAACCATCGGAATGAATTTCGGCTTCTGGTTCTAAGCAGACGCCGCGCTGCTCGTCCGATACATCCGGCAAACCCGTTCCCCAGCGACGACCGGAATCCGTTGACGCGCGCCTCCCCTCAGCGTCCACGGATTCCGGTCCGATGCCCACGGCGATGCATCGGGCCGGCGCGGATCCCCACGTCGCCTCGCCACAACGGCGAGCGCGAAACCCCAGCGAACCATGAGCAAGATGATGCCGAAAGACGAAAATCGAATGCCGCCTGTGCGCTTCCCCGCGGATTTCCTCTGGGGTGCGGCGACCGCCGCCTACCAGATCGAAGGCGCCTGGAATGTCGATGGCAAGGGAGAGTCGATCTGGGACCGCTTTGCGCACACGCCGGGCAAGGTGCGTGGCGGCGACAACGGCGACGTCGCCTGCGACAGCTACCACCGGTTCAGCGAGGACGTGGCGCTGGTCAAGGCCATGGGCCTGGACAGCTATCGCTATTCGATCGCCTGGCCGCGCGTGCAACCGGGTGGCCGCGGCGCCCCCAACGCCAAGGGCCTGGACTACTACCGGCGGCTGACCGACTGCGTGCTCGAGGCAGGCCTGCGCCCGCTCGTGACGCTGTACCACTGGGATCTACCGCAGGAACTCGAGGACGCCGGCGGCTGGACCCAGCGCGATACCGCCGCGCGCTTCGGCGACTATGCGGGACTGGTCGCTGACGCACTCGGCGACCGCGTGCGCCACTGGATCATCCTCAACGAACCCAAGACCTTCACGTCGACCGGCTACTGGCTCGGCGTGCATGCACCAGGGCGACGCGATGCGCGAGGCTTCCTGCGCGCGACGCACGTCGCCAACCTCGCCCAGGGATTCGGCTTTCGCGCACTCAAGGCACATCGCGCCGATTGCGAAATCGGCAGTGCCTTCGATGTCGGGCCGATGTATCCGCAGTCGGATACCCCCGAAGACGCCGCAGCCGCCGAGCGCTGGCATCGCTTTCTCAACCTGTGGTTCCTGCATCCGGCCCTGCTCGGCGCGTATCCGGACGGCGTGCTGCCGGTCGACGAGCTCAACGCGCTGCTCGGCTTCCTGCCGGGCGACGAAGTGACCGTGCGCGCGGCCTTCGATTTCGTCGGCCTCAACTACTATTCGCCTTGGCTCGTGCGCCACGCCCCGGGTGAAAGCGACATTCCGGGCCTGGACTGCATCGGCGAGTGGGCGAAGGGACGCGGAGAGCTGCCGCGGACCGACATCGGCTGGGACATCGACGCGAACGGCTTTCGCGACATCCTCGTGCGCATGCGCGAGCATACCGGCGACCTGCCGATCGAGATCAGCGAATGCGGCGCGGCCTTCAACACCGGACCCGGCGCCGATGGCGAGATCAACGACCAGGCGCGCATCGATTTCCTGCGCCAGCACCTCAAGGCCATGGCCAGGGCGATGGCCGAGGGCGTACCGGTGCGGGCCTTCCACCAGTGGAGCCTGCTCGACAATTTCGAATGGGCGGAAGGCTATTCGCAGCGCTTCGGCATCGTGCACGTCGATTTCGAGCGCGGCCAGACGCGCACGCTCAAGGCATCGGGCCGATGGTTCGCCGAAGTCGCGGCCGCCAATGCCGTCGCCTGACCTGCGCCTCGCCGACCACCGCTCGCGCGCATCGCGAAACCGGCGGGGCGCGCTGCGCTGTCGCGCCGCCCCGTCGTCCCCAGCCGGAGTGAACCCGAATCCATGAACGCAATCCCTGTCGCGGCACTCCCGGAGCGGCTGCCGACGCGACGCTATCTCGGCTATGGGCTCGGCGATTTCGCGTTTAATTTCTACTGGCTGCCGCTGCAGGTCTTTCTGCTCAAGTACTACACCGACGTGCTCGGCCTCGCCAGCGGCGCGGCCGGCATCATCGTCATGATCTGCCTGATCTGGGACGGGCTGGTCGATCCGCTGATCGGCATCGTCGCCAACAAGACGCGCACGCGCTTCGGACGCTATCGCCCGTACATGCTGTTCGGCGCGATTCCACTGGCGGTGACTTTCAGCTTCGTGTTCCTGCCCGTGCCGTTCCACGACACCGCGCTGATCGTGTATGCGCTGGTCACGCAGTTGTTGTTCCGCACGGTCTACGCCGCCGTCAACATCCCCTACGGCGCCATGATGGCGTCGATGACACGCGACTCGATGGAGCGCAACTGGCTGGCCGGCGCGCGCATGCTGTTCGCCTTCAGCGGCTCGGCCGTGGTCGGCTATGCGACACCGCGACTGGTGGCCTGGCTCGGTGTCAGCAATCCGGACTCGGCCTATTTCTGGTCGGCAGCGATCCTGTCGTCGTTGGCAACCCTGGTCATCTTCGCCAGCTACGGGTTGACCGAGGAACGTCTGGAACCGGTCGCCGAGCAGCAACGTCATCCACCGCTGCGCGAACTGCTGCGCATGCTGGCCAGGAACACGCCCTTCCTGCAGGCGGCCGCGGCCATCGCGCTGTTCGGCTTCGCCAGCACGGTCACCAGTGCGAGCTTGCCGTACTTCGTGCAGTACTACATGCGCGGCGAGCCGACCATGACCGGCGACCTCGCCAGCATGATCCCGTTCGTGCAGATGCTCGCGATCCTGCCGTGGACGTTGATCAGCCGATACACCGGCAAGCGGGCGGCGTGGATCATCGGCCTGCTCATCGCAACGGCGGCGCTCGGCGTGCTGAATCTGATCGACAGGCCGGATGCGACCATGGTGTTCGTACTGGTCGGGATCACCGCGTTCGGTTCGGCCGCAATCGCCGTGAACTTCTGGTCGATCGTCCCGGACACCGTCGAATACGGCGAGTGGCAATCGGGCGTGCGCGTCGAGGGGTTCGTGTTCGGCCTGGTCACCCTGATCCAGAAGTCGGCACTCGGCATTTCCTCCGCCTTCGTCGGCCTCTATCTGGTCTGGATCGGCTACGTGCCGAACCAGGAACAGGCGCCGTCGACGGTCGAGGGGCTCAAGTACATGTTCACGCTGTTCCCGATGATCGGCATGCTCGCCTCGTGTGCGGTCATGCTGTTCTACCGGCTGGACGCGGGCACGCATGGGCGGCTGGTCGCCGAAATCGCCGCACGTACGCCGGTGCGTTCCGGTCCATGACCGATCGCACCACGCCGGCCCCACCGGGAGCTTGCCTATACAATCGGCGCAACAATCGGCGCCAATGGAGCGCTTCGGCGTGGAGGCCGAACCGATGAGCAAGGCGATCATCGACGATGTGGCGGCCAGGGCGGGCGTGTCGATCAAGACCGTCTCGCGCGTCGTCAATCGCGAACCCAACGTCAGGCAACTGACGCGCGAGCGCGTCGAGGCGGCCATCGCCGAACTCAACTACCGGCCGCGCCTGTCAGCGCGCGGCCTCGCCGGCAATCGTTCCTTCATGCTCGGCCTGATCTACGGCAAGCCCGGTGCGCACTATGTGCTCGACATCCAGGAAGGCGTGCTCGAGATGTGCCGGCCGCACGGTTACGAGCTGGTCATCCATCCGGGCGAGTTCCGCGATGGCGATCTGGCCAATGAAATCTCCGAGCTGATTCTCGACCGGCGTATCGATGGCGTGCTGCTGTCGCCGCCGATCTCCGACCACATGGAAGCGATCGCACTGCTCAAGGAGGCCGGCATTCCGCTGGTCCGGATCGCACCGACCATCGACAAGGCCGCACATCCGTTCGTGGAGACGAACGATCTCGACGCCTCGTTCGAGCTGGCCGAAGTGCTGATCGGCCTGGGCCACCGCCGCATCGGCTTCATTACCGGCCATCCCGATCACCGTGCTGTCGGCCTGCGTTTCGAGGGCTATCGCAAGGCTCTGCGCGCCAATGGCATCGCGTTCCAGGGCGAGCTGGTCGTGGTCGGCGACAACCGCTTTCATGCCGGCGAGGAAGGCGCGCGCCAGTTGCTGAGCCTCGCGTCACCGCCAACCGCAATTTTCGCCGCCAATGACGAGATGGCCGGTGGCGTGATCAAGACAGCGCTCGTCCACGGTCTGCGCATCCCCGAACAGCTATCCGTGGTCGGCTTCGACGATGCGCCGATTTCGCGCCAGGTCTGGCCGTCGATCAGCACGATCCAGCAGCCGATCCGCGACATGGCCAAGACCGCGACCAGCATCCTGCTCGAGCAGTTGCGTTCCGGCGAGGCCGAGGAACATCCGAGCATGCATCCGGCCCGGCTCGTGCTACGCGAATCGATCGCACCGCCACCGCCCGGCAAGGCTTGAGGCCGTGGCGCCCCGGATCATCGCCAGCTTCGACATCGGCGGCACCAACATGCGCGCGGCGGTTGTCGCCGTCGACGGCCGCCGTGCCGAGGTGCTGGAGCAGCAGCGCCGGCCGACGCCGAGCCATCTGCTCGCCCCCGCCGTCACGGCGCAGGAGCGGCTCGATGACGTGATCGACTTCATGGTGGCATTCGCCGACCAGGCCCGCCGGCACGCGCACGCCGATGGCGTGGCCGCGGCCTTTCCCGGTCCGATCGATGCACGGGGGCGCGTCGCTGCCCTGCCGACCCTGTGGGGCAGCGAAGGCGCGAGCCTGTGCCCACTGGCGCTCGACCGTCTGCTCGCCGAGCGCCTGCCGGGCATGCCGGTGCGCATCTACAACGACGTCAGCGCAGCCGGTTTCCGTTTCGTCGCCGAGCATCCCGATTTCGCGCTTTTCACGCTTGGCAGCGGTGTCGGCCTCAAGGTGTTCGTCAATGGCCAGCCACAGGTGGGCCCGCACGGCCGCGGCGGTGAACTCACTCACATGGTCTTCGATACGTCAGCCGACGCACCGATCTGCGACTGCGGCGGCCGCGGCCATCTGGGTGCGCTGGCGTCCGGTCGCGCCTGGCAGCGCCGGGTCGAACAGATCGGCGGCGACGGCGCGGCGGCCGAACTCGACGCCTTCGCCGAGCCGCTGGCGCGCGCGGTCGCGCTGATCCACTACACGCTCGGCCTGGAAACCTTCCTGTTCGCCGGCGGCCTGGCCGAAGGACTCGGTGAACCGCTGCGCGCGGCGATCGTCCGGCGCCTGCCCGAGCAGGGCTGGCAGCAGGGCCAGGATTGGGACGCGATGATCCGACTTGCTCCGGCCGACGATGCGCATGCGCTGATCGGCGGGGCGCTCGCGCTTGCGGGCGAGCCTGTACCGACCACCGGTTGATCCCGTGGGCCAGGGAGGAATGGTCCACGACGCCAAGGGTGACGTGGTTTTCAGGGCAGTGGCCTGATCGTGCAGTCCTGAGAACGCGGGTTCACCGTGAAACGGTCACGTCAGTCGGTCAGGTCGGCCCGCGCCGAAGACTGTTTGCGCTCACGAGCCCGCAAAGGACGACGAACAGCGCGAAGTAGAAACCGCCGGTGAGGTGTGGCGTCGACAGAGCGAAATAGACGCCCACCGCACCGGCGGCTACGACCACGGATAGCACGCCGAGCCAACCCGGGCGCAGCGCGAGCAGTCCGGCGAAAAAGCAAAGTATAAAAAGTGGAAGCGTAAATTCGGGGTTGGGGACTTTCTCGAGGTGCTCCCAATTGGCGCCGACGAGAAAGGCTGCCATTCCCATCACAGCGGCGAGCATCCAGGTCAGTACGAACAGCCAGATCCGCAAGCGGCGGTGAAGCACGGGCTGCGCCGCTGGACGCGGGATTGCCGCAGTCCGATCGGCCACGCTGAGCCAGTTGATCGAGGGTTCTACTCGCTTCATGGGTCTTGCGCCGTGTTGAGCCGCCACCGCGGGCAGCATTGCTGACGAGCTGAGCCATTGCACCAAGATACCTTCCACACTACTCGATTGACGGCGGGCACGCTGGCTTCACCCACGCCGATCTTCGGACGAGCCGCGGCGCTCGCCCACCGTCAACCTGACCCGCGGGTTGGCATCCGGTCTACACCAGAAAACCCAGATCGGAAGTCGGGAAGTTCGCAACATTCGGCACGATGTCGAGGATGCTCGAGGCCGGTACGCCGAACCAGCGCGCGAGTGTCGCGGCGTACTGGTCGACCGATGTGGTCGGAATGATCTGGCCCCAGCCGGCGTCATCCGGACCGCCGTCAGTCATGTCCGGCATGCGCCCATAAAAGCTGCCGCCGCGCACGGAACCGCCCAGCACGAAGTGATGGCCGCCCCAGCCGTGATCCGAACCATCGCCGTTGGACGACAAGGTGCGACCGAAGTCGGACGCGGTGAAGGTCGTCACGCTTTCACTGACATTCAGTTCCTGCGTCGCGGCATAGAACGCGGCAAGCGACTTGGCCAGATCGGCCAGCAGCAGCGGATGATCGATGAGCTGCGTGTCGTGGGTGTCGTAGCCGCCGGCCGAAACGAAGAAGATCTGCCGCTGCATGCCTAACGCCTGCCGCACCGCGATCAGTCGCGCGACCATCTTCAGTTGCGCCCCGAGACGTGACACCGGAAACGCCGTGGCCAGCGGCGCGCCGCCACTGAGTGCGTCGGCGACCATGCCGTAGTGATCCATGGCGCGATTCATGGCCCGCGCATAGCCGCGTTCCAGCGCGTGGGTCTGCGTGGCACTGCGCATCAAGGCCATGAATGCCGCACGTCGGCTCGCGTTCCAGGACTCTTCCAGATCGCGGATCGGCACGGCGCCCTGCGGATCCGGGTTGAGCGCGTACTGGCTGACGATCGCACCGCGCTGCAGCAGATTCTCGCCGCCGACCGTCATGGTCATCGGCAACTTGGTGTTGGTGTTGGTGCTGTACAGCAGGTCCGCGATCCGGCCGCCCCAGCCGAGGCTGTCGTCCGGGCGCGACGTCTGCCAGTACACCGCCTGATCGTCGTGCGAGAACAACTGCGGTGGCAGCGGATGGCCGGGCGACTGGTACTGCGGCTTGGTCGTAGGCCGGATCAGCGTACCAACATTGTTCACAATGGCCATTCGCCCACTGGTGAACAGATCGCGAAGCGCCGTCGTGCCGACCGGATCGTTCGGGCCGATCGCGGACTGCAGGCCATAGGCGCAGCCGTCGGACGGCGGCGTGCCGCCGGCCCCGGGCGTCAGCGGCAACAGTGCCGACGTCGGCAGCACCAGCGTGCCACGCGATGCCTGGTAGGTGCTCCGCGCGATGCCGTCGCGCGGCACCACGGTGTTGCCGGAGTCGTTGCCGCCGTGGAGGAATACGCAAACCAGTGCGCGGTAGTTGCCGTCTCCCCGTATCGGAGCGGCCTGCGTGGCCGCTTCGACCAGGCGCAGGTTGCCGAGCATGGACGTTGCCGCCACACCGCCCAGCGCGGTTTTCAGACTGCGCTGCAGGAAGTCACGTCGTTGCATGGCCGGCTCCTATTTCTGCACCGCGTATTCGGGTGAGTTGACGATGAGATACAGCGCTTCGTGGACGCGTTGGCGCAGGTAGTTCGGCGTGTCGCTGGTGATGCCGTCGAGATAGGAAACCAGGTGCGCGCGCATCCACGGCGACATCTGTCCCGACAACAGCAGCAGGTTGTAGCGATCGACCAGCGCAGCCGGATTCGCTGCCAGTGCGGCATCGCGGGTGGTGTCGATCAGAATGCTGTTGGGCTCGGCGTAGGTCTGCCCGACGTAGCCCCAGAAGATCTGACTGCCCAGCGCATTGGTCTGCGCGGTGATCTGGCTCTCGGTGTGGATCTGCAGCTCCGGCGCCAGCAGTCCGCGCGTCGACAGCTCACCGGGCGGGCTGTAGTCGGGTTTGAAGAAATTGAATACCGACGGCGAGGCGAGCGGTGCCTGGGCGTAGTCGAATTCCGGGTTCCAGTCCTGGAAGCGGCCGATCTGCGCGCGCGCCTCCATCGCGCGGCGCAGGTGCGCCAGACGCAGCAAGGGCTCGCGCACCTTGCCGAAGGTATCCGGGCGCGTATACGGCCCCAGGCGAGCCTCGGCATCGAACACGATCGCACGCACGACGGCGCCAAGATCGCCTCGCATACCGCTGCCGTTGTTGTCGAACACGGCCGCCACGCGCGCGACATAGGCGGGTGAAGGGTTGCTGCTGACCAGGCGCTGGATCAGCGCGCGGGCCATGAATGGACCCACATTGGGATGCCGGAAGATGTTGTCCATCGCGGCGGCCATATCCGATCGCGCGTTGCCGCCCGCCGGCAGGCGGCCATTCGGAAGCGCAACACCGGCGTAGTTCAGCAACTGCTTGTAGTGCTGGCTATTGCCATCGACCTCCGGCCCCGCGGTGTCATGCATGCTTTCGACCGGCTCCAGCGGCTGCTCCCAGTAGGCGCCATTGGGGCCCGGCTCGCAGAACTGCCAGTCCCAGCTGTTGCCCTGGTCGCAGTTCTTCCAGTTCCATCCGGTGAACACGTGCGCGAAGCCGCGCACCGTGGTCTGGTTGTAGGTCGGAATGGGCTGTCCGCCGAGCAGCCGCGGCGTACCGTCCGGATTGAGCTCGACCAGGCCGATGGAGAACAACTGCAGAACTTCGCGTGCGTAGTTCTCGTCCGGGCGGATGTTCTCCGCCAGATCGGGCTTGCGGTTCTTGAACATCGACAGGTAGTGGCCCATCGCCGGGTGCAAGGTCACGTCTTCGAGCAGGTTGCGGAAATTGCCGAATGCGTGCGTGGCCAGCCGGTCGTAGTAGTGCGCGGCCGAACGCGTCTGGCCGCTGACGGCGCCGTTGACCTTGGAGATGACGAAGATCTCGCTCAGCGCGAAGGCCACGCGCTGGCGCAGCTGATCGCGATGTATGAGGGTGGGCATGGCCGGATCGGGACCGCCGAGGGCGCCAAGCCACCACGCCTCCATGCGGGCATTCTGGTAGACCGGCTCGGGAATCGACGCGACCCAGTTCAGATAGTCCAGCTGGAGCGTCATGGGCACGGCCAGCTGTTCGTCGAACCACGCCCGATAACCGATGGTGCGCAGATGCTGGATGTCCGCTGCGGTGGGCCCGAACGTGGTCTGGGCAAGGAATCGTGCCGCGTCGGCATCACTGCGCGGCCCCACATCCAATGCCTCGAATCCGTGGTGAAACATCGGATCAGGCCAATGGCTGAGCGAATCCTGCGCCAGGGCGTTGCAGCTTGCGACTACGAGCGCGATCGCGCTGATGCGATACAGGAGCCGATTGGGCTGATGCATGAGGGTTCCTCCCCGAACTGGCGGCGACAGTAACGGCGTCACTGCGCGCGCAGGCAGCAAGCCGCGCACCCGATCACATTCGCCGCGACGAATGGCGCGTTGAGCGCGATCAGCGGACGCGTTCGCGCCGGGCGACCTGCGCATCGATCCGACCGGCGGTAGTTGACGCGCCGGCCTCGCGGCAGCGGTGGCTCATTGCCCCGGAACAGCGACGTCCCGATCGCGGCCATGGCCGAAACGACCGCTGCGCGGATGCGCGCGTCGGAATCGATGGACGCGACCGGCGCCAGCAACGGAAGCGCGTGTCGCCATGCGTCGAAGCTCAGCTCGAAACGTCAGCACCACGCTGACACTCATCGTCGAGCGGCGTGTGTGACGAAGCGCGCGGCGCAGGGAACCGCGCCCTGAAACGACGACCGGAACCGTGCCCGCTGCCGAAGCACATGCGGCAGATCACGCCGCACATGAGTTGCGCGCCGGGACATCCGGCGCGCGTCAAGCCGATGCGATTCGAACCCGACCGCGTCAACCGGCCGCGCAGGAACCTGCGCGGCCCGCAACCATTTACCAATGTACCCCGCGCATCAGCGACGCGACCGCGATCTGCTCGTTGGTCGGCTGCTCGAGTTCCGCCCTGCCCGCCATGCCCTTGGCCGCGGCGGAATCCGGGAACAGGCGGAACGCCGAGTTCATGATGATTTCGTAGGCGCGCGGTGCCAGCGAATACAGGATGGACGCGAAGATGCCCAGGCGCGTGGCGATGCGCACAGGGCGCTTGACGATGGCCTCGACGACGAGGTCGGCCGCTTCGTCGGGCGACAGCGTCGGCACGTGGTCGTACATCTTGGTCGGCGCGATCATCGGTGTCTTCACCAGCGGCATGTTGATCGTGGTGAAGTGGATGCCGAGGTCGGAATACTCGGCCTGCGCGCAGCGCGAGAACGCGTCGAGCGCGGCCTTGGACGCGACATAGGCCGAGAAGCGCGGCGCATTCGTCAGCACGCCGATCGACGAGATGTTGATGATGTGGCCGCGGCGCTTTTCCGACATGCCCGGCAGGACGCCCATGATCAGCCGCAGCGCGCCGAAATAGTTCAGCTGCATCGTGCGTTCGAAATCATGGAAGCGATCGAAGCTCAATGCGATCGAGCGACGTATCGAACGGCCGGCGTTGTTGACCAGCACGTCCACGCCACCGTGGTCGGCAACGACCTGCTTGACGAAGTTATCGCAGCTGGCCAGGTCGGACAGATCGACGACGTAGGTGAAGCAGCTGCCGCCAGCGGCTTCGATCTCCTTTTTCGCGGCGTCGAGCTCTTCCTCGCCGCGCGCGCAGATCACGACCTTTGCACCGGCTGCGGCGAGCTTCAGCGCGACCGCCTTGCCGATGCCCGACGAGCCGCCGGTCACCACGACGACGCGGTTCTTGACCTTGCCGCTGAGCGAGTGGTCGATGAACAGGTCCGGGTCGAGGTGGCGCTCCCAGTAGTCCCAGATGCGCCAGGCGTAGTCCTCGAGCTTGGGCAGCTTGATCTTCGAGCCCTTGAGTGCACGCTCGGTCTCGCGGCAGTCGAAGCGCGTCGGATAGTTGATGAACTTCATGACTTCGCGCGGGATACCGAAGTCGCGCAGGATCATGTTGGTCATGCGCTTGACCGGCGGCAGGCTGCTCAGCGCCGTGCGGATGCCGCCCGGTATGAACGCAAACATGCGCGCGTCCAGGCGCATGGTCATCTGCGGCGCATGGCCGGCGCGCGCGAAGATGTTGAGCACCTCGCCGATGCGCCGCGGCGCCGGATCGGTCAGGTGGAAGCAATGGCCGTCGAGTCCGGTCTTGTGCGCGATGTGGTCCATCGCCGCAGCGACCCAGTCCACCGGCACGAGATTCAGCCTCCCGCCTTCGAGGCCGATCGTCGGCATCCACGGCGGCAGCGCCTGGCGCAGTTTCTTGATCAGGCGGAAGAAGTAGTAAGGGCCGTCGATCTTGTCCATCTCGCCGCTGCCCGAATTGCCGATCACGATGCCGGGACGGTAGATGCGCCAGGGACGCGCGTATTCCTTGCGCACCAGTCCTTCGGAATCGTGCTTGGTGCGGAAGTAGGGATTGTCGAGGTCTTCGGCCTCGTCGAACATGTCTTCGCGGAACACGCCCGGATACAGGCCCGCCGCGGCGATGGAACTGGTGTGGTGGAAGCAGCCGGCCTTGACCGCCTCGCCGAGTTCCATCGCATGACGCGTGCCGTCCATGTTCGCGACGCGCTGGCTTTCGGCGTCGGCAGACAGATCGTACAAAGCCGCAAGGTGGAAAAAGTGCTGAACCTTGCCGGTCAGCGTCTTGAGCAACGCCGGCGTCACGCCCAGGCGCGGCTTGGACAGATCGCCCGTGACCGCAACCAGGCGCTTTTCATCGGCGCCGAGGCTTTCCCTGAGCTGCTCGAACTTGTCGGCGGAACCCTTGCGCACGAGGCAGTAGATCGTGCCCTTGCGCTCGAGCAGCTTGGCGACGAGGTGACGACCGATGAAGCCGGTGGCGCCGGTGACGAAATAGGTCATTCGTTTCCCCTTGCGAAATCGCGCCCGCATCATGGCGCGCCTGGACGGGCGTGTGGCCCCGCAGCGATGAGCGACTAGCAATGAGCAGTGAGCGCAGGCGGCCGGCGCCTGCTGTCACTGCTCACTCCTCTCCCCTCGGTTCTCTCCTTCCGGGGCATAAGATAGTCCTGCTACGGTTCGCTTTCCAAGCGGGTTTCAAACGACCGATTGATAGGCGTGTTGATGGCATTGCCGGTCGCGTTGACCGCCCTGGGGTCGCGTGATACAAGCTCGCATTCACCGCACGCACAGATGCGGGATACCGATCACCCCGAGAGCGAGCCATGTCCGACCTGACCAGCAAATTCGAGGAAGCGGCGAAGCAGGCGATGAGCCTGCCGGAACGTCCCGACAACGACACGCTGCTGAAACTCTATGCGCTGTACAAGCAAGGCTCCGCCGGCGATGTGTCCGGCCCGAAGCCGGGATTCTTCGATTTCGTCGGCACCGCCAAGTACGAAGCCTGGGCCAAGCTCAAGGGCACGAACACCGAAGAAGCCATGCAGAAATATGTGGACCTGGTAAAGAAGCTGGGCGGCTGATGCCCGACCTTGCGTTGCGCGGACTGCGCGGAGATCGCTGATGGCCCGACGTACGCGCGAGCGGATCCTTGAAACCGCCCTGGTCATGTTCAACTCCCAGGGCGAGCCCAACGTCACCACGAACCACATCGCCGACGAGCTGGAAATCAGCCCGGGCAACCTGTACTACCACTTCCGCAACAAGGACGACATCGTCGAGCAGCTGTTCACCGCATACGAGACGCGCATGGACGAAGCGCTGAAGGTGCCGGAGGAACGCCTGCCCAACCTCGAAGACATCTGGATGCAGCTGCATCGCGTGTTCGAGTGCATGTGGGACTTCCGCTTCCTGTACCGCGACCTCGTCGACATCCTCTCGCGCAACCGCAAGCTCAAGCTGCATTTCGGCCGCATGCTCAACCGCGCCGCGGCCAGTGCCTCGGAAGTGCTCAAGGGCCTTGCACAGGCCGAGATCCTGCGCGCGACCGCCGACGAGATCCGCGCCAGTGCCGAAAACGTCCTGCTGCTGACCACGTTCTGGCTCAACTTCAACGCGGTGCGCAATTCGCGCGTCGATCCGAACCAGGAAGACCTGAACCAGGGCATCTATCAGGTCATGCTGCTGATCGCCCCGTTCCTGCGCGATGCGGAGCGCCTGCATCTGAACACGCTGGCCCAGGCCTACCGGCGCTGACGCGCGAGCAAGTCCGCTACGGGCGCGTCGCGGCTATAAATGCACTGCCCTGCTCCGCCTTACCCCCGAACTCCGTCGCACGCTTCGCCTTCGTCCGCACGTCAATGCGATCCGCGCTGCACAGGCCCGGGCGGCGTCCGCGTGCGCGTTCAGTCGTGCTGGCTCAAGGCGGGCATCGCCAGCACGCGGCTGTGCTCGCGTATGTCCTCGGGCCAGCCCGCGGTGAACTGCGCGAACCGCGCGGCATCACCGGCAAACAGCGCGCGCAGCGCCTCTTCGAAGCCGGGCGCGTCGCCGGCCATGGCAGTCATGAACCGGTGCGCCGACTCCTGCGCGCGCCGGCTCGCCCCACCACTGTCGTTGTGCCGCGCCTGGTCGATGAGACGGCGCAGCGTGACCGACGCACCGCCGCGCTGTTCGGCCAGCCATTCCCAGTGTCGTGGCAACAGGGTCACTTCGCGCGCAACCACCCCCAGGCGTGGACGACCTCGCGATGGCGGCGTGCTGTCCTCGGCGACCGGTCGTAGTCGGGCGATCGCATCGTCAGGACTACCTCGCCAGTCGATGTCGATGGGCTTGCTCGATTCGGCGTCGAAGACCTGGATTTCAGTTACGGCCTCGCCCAGTTGCTCGTGGGCGGAACGCGCGGCCTCGGCCAGTGGGCCGGCCGCGATGCGACGCTGGCGGTGGAAGATGATGCAGTAGACAGGGCTCAACGGGTGCATGACGGGTCTCCTTAAGTGGCTGCAATTTACCCGGGCAAATATATGCCTGTCAATATTACCCGGATAAAATATGCTCCACGCACCACGGTTGCGCGCAGTTCGCCCTCTATCGCGCCGACTGCCACAACCGGTAGGCTGCGCGGCCCGCCCGGAAGCCCAGCGCTTGTGGGTGGGGCTTTGCAAAGGCGCACCTGGCTGCTATTCTCGCGCGTCTTTTTGCAAGCTGTTTCGAGGAGCTATCCCATGAAAGTACTGAATTCGCTCAAGTCCGCGAAGCAGCGTCACCGCGACTGCAAAGTCGTGCGCCGCCGCGGCAAGGTTTTCGTGATCTGCAAGAGCAACCCGCGCTTCAAGGCGCGCCAGCGCTGAGATCACGGCAAACGCCGTAGTTGCAAAAGGGCCGCTTGCGGCCCTTTTGCTTTTTGATTCGCCGCGACCAGCCCCTCATTGCCCAACATCATCGTGAGGCGTAGCGGTGCCGGCTGCACCCTTCCCTAGGACACGTCGGGGAAGTTCGCGTCGAGCCATGCGCGCGGCGATAGCCCCACCTTCTGTGTGAATACCCGAGACAGTGCGGTTGCGTTGGCGTACCCGAGGCTCAGTGCGACGGCCTTGAGCGAACGGCCTTCCCGCAGTTGCGACTGGGTGAGAGCGAGCCGCCAGTGGGTCAGGTGGTCCGCGGGCGTTTGCCCTACCACCGTACGGAAACGGGCGGCGAACGCACTACGGGACATGCCCGCTTGCTGCGCCATGCGCTCCAGACTCCAGGCCAGTCCGGGCTGTTCATGCAGCGCAACCAGTACGCGCGCCAGCCGTGGATCGGCGAGGCCCGTCAGCAGCCCTGCCGGTAACTCGACCTGGTCCGGATGATCGATCAGCCAACGCAGCAGTTGCAGCAGTACCACCTCGAACAGTCGGTCCGCCAGGAGTCGGTGGCCACATCGCACGTGCTCCGTTTCAGCGAACAACAGCGCCAGGGATTGCTCGAGCCCTGACACGGTGCTCAGGGGGAGTACCACCATCGACGGCAGTGCGCGCGCCAGGGGATGGGATGCGCCACCGTCGAAATCGAGGGAGGCGCACACGAAGTCACATCCCTCTGCCGGCGCGTTGTGAAAGTCGTGCGCCAGCGGCCGGGGATAGAACAGCAGGCTGGGCTCGCTCACGTTCACGCGCCGCGGTGCACCACTGCGCGAGCGGTGCGTCACTACCAGCTCACCGCGTCGCAGTACGTGCAGAAAGCCACGGCCGGGCACGGCGTCGAAATGCGTCACGCCGCATAAGGCGCCCTGGTGGAAAAGATGAGCGCGGACGCGAAACCGCTCAAGCACGCTGGACAGGCGATCGATGGGAGAAACCATAGCCTTGGACGATCAGGTATGAATGCTGGACGAATACGACCCAATGGTATGACAGCAAGCGGCACAGTGGCGGCGTGCTCCTTCGCACTCGACTGATCAAGGAAACCGTCATGACTCGCGTCGCTCTCGTGAACCCCTCCACCACCACCGGCGATAACAGGGTGCTGCTCGACCAGATCCATTCGGCGTTCGGGGCCACCCCGAACATGTTCCGCGCCGTCGCGAACTCCCCCGCGGCGCTACAAAGTCTGTGGGGCTCATTCGGAGCACTCGGCAAGGGCGTGCTGCCCGTGAAGCTGGGCGAGCAGATTGCCGTGGCGGTGGCCGATCGCAATGCCTGCGACTACTGCCTGGCCGCCCATACCGCGCTCGGACGCAAGGCCGGCGCGAGCGCCGAAGAAATGGCCGCCGCCCAGAGCGGCGAATCCGCAGACGCCCCGACCGCTGCCGCTTTGCGCTTCGCGGTGAAGCTCGTCGACGAACGTGGGCAGGTCAGCGACACCGACGTGCAGGATCTGCGCGAGGCGGGCTTCCAGGACGAGCAGATCGTCGAGATCCTCGCTCACGTGGCCCTGAACCTGTTCACCAACTACGTCAATGTCGCGTTCGCGGTGCCAGTGGACTTCCCGGCCATCAAACTGCGCCGCGCCTGACGGTCGGCGCTCGCTGCACCCTGGGCAACGCGCCCAGGGTGCTACTGCTGAAGGAATTCACGATGGAGACGGAACGTGCCATCCCTTCGCCAATCAAAGTGAACTTTTTCAGCAGGTGGTCCCAGTCGCCTCACGCGTGTCGGAACAGCCCGAGCTCCAGCGGATCGGCATAGCCGGGGAATACGTCAGGCAGTGCGGTTTCGCCGCGACGCTTGCGCAGCAGTTCGCTCAATACCGCACGATAGTCGGTGGTGATCGCCAGATCGCCGTCGGCCAGATCCGCCGTCGCCAGACCCGGCCAATCCGCGTAGACCTTGCGGCCGACGACACCACCACCGAGCACGAACATGCAATTGGCCGTGCCGTGATCGGTACCACCAGACGCATTCGGCTCGGCGCGACGGCCGAATTCGCTCATGCTGACGAGACTGACGCCGGCCATTGCCGCACCGAGGTCCGCACGGAAGGCGGCAATGCCCTGGCCGAACTCCGCGAGCAGCGGCGCCAGGCGGTTCAGTTCGTCGTCGTGGTGATCCCAGCCGCCGATGTCGACGGTGGCGATTTCCAGCCCCACTCCCGCCTTGATCAGTTGCGCGATCTGCAGCAGCTGGCGCCCGAACGGGGTGGCCGGATACACCGCGCCATGCGCGGGCGCATGCTGGCCAGGATCGGCCGTTTCCAGTTCCGCCATCGCGCTGAACGCGGAACGGGCCACGGCGTCGAGCCCGCCGGATTCCGGGTGCAGCAGGTTCAGCGTCGCGGCGAGTTCGTCGGATCGCGACGATGTGGAAAGCAGGGCGAAGTCGTCGAACGTGCTGATGCCGAGTACGGGCGCGATGCCGCTCAACGATCGCGGTACCGCGGTGCCGATGCCGACGCCCTGGAAATCCGACGCGGGTCCGCGTGAGACCAGGTGCCGGTTGAGCCATCCGCTCGGCGCGCCGGAACCGTCGAATACGGCACGCTCCATGAGGTCCTGACAGGAAAAATGCGAACGGCTGTGAGTCGGACCGCCCACGGCGTGGACCAGCGCCAGTTCGCCGGCCTCATACAGCGGCCGCAGCAGATCCAGCGACGGATGCAGGCCGAAGCGGTTGTCGCCGGGCAATGCGATCACCTCGGTTTCAGCGATGGCCACCGCGCCGCGGCGGTCGTAATAGTCGCCGTCGCCATAGGGCACGACCGCGTTCAGGCCGTCCATGCCGCCGCGCTGGAAAATCACCACGAGCACGTCGCGCGGCGTCGGCACGGCCTGGGCGAATACCAGGCGCGAGGACAGCAGCGGCAGACTGCCGGCGACACCGGCGATCTTGAGGAAGTTGCGGCGGGAATCGTCGATGCGCATGGGCCTGTCCTCAGCGGTACTGGTGGTAGGGCGACGCGAGCAGCAGCGCGCCGAGTTCGCGCGTCGTGCTGTCGAGCCGGGCCGGCGGCAGAACCGCCGCGGGGTCGCCACCCGCCGCTGCGTAGTCGGCCAGCAGCGTGCGCGCGTAGGCGGTGAGCGGACGGTGCAGCAGGCAATCGGCGAGACTGTCGACGAGACCGGCCGGCGTGTTCGCCGCGCCGCGCAACGTCGCCGCGTCGACGTACAGCGCTGCGCCAATGCGGCGCTGGAACAGGGCCAGCGCGAAATTCCAGCGCAGCAGTAGCGCTGCGGTGTTGAGCCAGTATCCCTGGACGTCGGGATAACCGTTGGGCGCCGGCCAGTCCAGCGGCGCCTGGCCTTGCGCGGTCAACGCCGTCGTCACGATGCGCAGTCCGTGCTCGCCGCCGATGGTCGCGGCGCAGGTACGCAGGCAGGCGCTGACGTATTCGGCCGGGCGCCTGAGCTTGCGATCGGCGGCGGCGAGGAACAGCTCGGATTTCAGCACCGCTTCCAGCGTGGCGCGGATATCGCCCTGACTCTGGCGGAAGACCGCGGCGATCGCGTCGACCTGCGCCGCAGCCGGTGCGTCTTCCACGAATCGGCGCAGCAGCTTGGAGGCGATGAAGCGCGCCGTGGACGGGTGCGCGGCGAGGAGATCCAGTACGGCCACGCCGTCTTCCTCGCCGCGGTTGGCCGGCAGCACCTGGCCGAGCACGGTCTTCGCGCCGTAGTCGTGGCGATTCGCGAAAAAATGGTATTCGTGGTTTCGTATACCCCAGCCGGTGAAGCAGCGCGCGACTTCCTTGACGTCGCCTTCGGTATAGCCGCCGTCGACGCCCAGCGTATGCAGCTCCATAAGTTCGCGCGCGTAATTTTCGTTCGGGCCGTCGACGACGTTGCTGGCGTTGTCGAGGTAGGCCAGCATCGCCGGACTGCGCGCGCTGGCCTGGAGCAGTTCGCCGAAGCGGCCCAGCGCGAAACGCCGGATCACGTCGCGGTCGTCGCCGGTCTTGTAGTAGCGGCTGCGGCCTTCGCTATGCGTGATATTGAAGTGGTTCGACCAGAACTCGACCATGACCTCGAGCAGCTGGCGCCGGCTGTAGCACTGCCGCAGCACGGTCGCATCGCGCAGTTGCCGCTGCGGCACGCGCCGGGCGGACTGGTCGCCCGCGGCGTAGGTCCGCATGATCTCGGCATTGCTCATCGACAGGGTCTGGAACGAACCCAGCAGGCGCTCGAGCGCACTGTCGTCGACGCCCGCGGGATGGAGCTGTTCGTCGATGAAAGCGTCGCGGCCGATCTCGCCTACCCGCGCGAGCGCATAGCCGTCGATCCCGAAACTCGTGCGGTTCAGCAGATGGGTGACCGCGTCGGGTGGTGGCAGGGCCGCGGAGGTATCGGGTGCGGCCGTGAACAGCGCGGCCAATAGTGAACGGCGAGCGAGCTGTGCCTGCATGGCGACTCTCCGGCATGAGGATGAAACGACGGACCTCCGGCGCACCCTGGCGGCGAACGTCTCCCGGTCTGCGGGGCCGGCACCTCCCATCGTCACGCTGATTGCCGCCCCGCTCGTTCCCTCAACGCGGGCCTGCCGCATCGGTTGACCGCGTGCGCGGATGAACCAAGCGCAGACCGCTTCATGGAAGTTCCCGCAACCTTCTGTTAAAACGCGGTTTGCCGCATCTGGCCCCCGAAAGGCCTAGGAGAACGTCATGACATTCCGCCTGTTTCCGTTGCTCGCCGCCCTGGCTTTGGCCGTCGTCGCCAGCAGTGCCACCGCCGACACCCTGCTGATGGAGCGCACCCAGAAAGAATCCGCCATGGCGCTGCCCACCCGCGGCATGTCCATGAACCAGGTCGAAAGCCGCTACGGCACTCCGCGCAGCAAGCTCGATCCGCGCGGCGGCAACAAGCCGCAGCATCCGGTCATCAACCGCTGGGAATACGACAATTTCATCGTCTATTTCGAGCGCACCCACGTCATCGACGCGGTGGCCAAGCGCGCCGATGCCAGCGAACTCGGCCCGAAGCCGGTGAACTGAAGTCCTTTTGCCGCCCTGCTTTCCGCCTGTCGCGGGGTTCCGGCAATGAGTGAAAAGAAGTGAGAAAAGAGTAAACGCGCCGCACTACCCGTCTCTCACTCCTCTTCCCGCTTTGCTCGCTCCCGCTACAGCGCAAGCCCTTGTCCCGCAAGGGCTTGGTCCGCGCTTCCCGGTCCGCTATGCTGCGCGATTCCGCAGCGCGCCGGGGCGATCCACGTCCGGCCGCGCCGCGCATGCCCTGCTATCGAAGGAATGCACTGGTGACGTCCACTACCGCATTGCGCCTGCCCGCCGAATGGGAAGCGCAGTCCGCCGTGCTGCTGGCCTGGCCCCACGCCGACACCGACTGGGCTGAACGCCTGGCGGATGTCGAAACGACCTATACCGCGCTCATCACCGCGATCACGCGCTTCCAGGATGCGATCGTCTGCGTGGCCGACGCGGACATCCGGTCGCACGCGCAAGCCTTGCTGCAGAATGCCGGCGCCAATCCGGCCCGGCTGCATTTCGTCGAGATCGAGTACGACGACACCTGGCTGCGCGATTCCGGCCCGATCACACTGAGCGACGGCAAGCATTTCCAGCTGACCGATTTCCGCTTCACCGGCTGGGGCGGCAAGTTCGAGTCCAGCCGCGACGACCAACTGGTGCAGGGGCTCATCGCACGCGGGCTGTTCGTGCCGGCTGCACACCGGCGCATCGATTGGGCGCTGGAAGGCGGCGGCATCGAATCCGACGGCGCCGGCACCATCCTCACGACCTGGCAGTGCCTCAGCCAGCGCCACCCGGAACTCAGCCGCGCGCAGATGGAACAGGCACTGCGCAATGGTCTGGAGGCGCAGCGCATCCTCTGGCTCGACCACGGCTATCTCGAAGGCGACGACACCGACGCGCATATCGACACGCTCGCACGCTTCGCGCCGGACCAGGCCATCGTCTACCAGGACTGCGACGATGCCGATGACGTGCACTACGCCGAACTCAATGCGATGGCGCAGGAACTCGCGGCGCTGCGCACGTCGGACGGACAGCCCTATCGCCTGCACGCCCTGCCCTGGGCGCGGCCGATCCGCGATGGCGCGCGGCGCCTGGCGGCGTCGTATGCGAACTACCTCATCGTCAACGGCGCGGTGCTGATTCCCGCCTACGGCGACGCCGCCGACGAGGAGGCCGCACGCGTCATCGGCGAGGCACATCCGGGCCGGGCCATTGTGCCCGTGCCCTGCCGTCCCCTTATCTGGCAGAACGGCAGCCTTCACTGCGTCACCATGCAGCTGCCCCGAGGAGTCGTCGCATGAAACGGCAGAGCTTGCGCGTCGCGCTGCTGCAGGAAACCGATCGCGGCAGCGTTGCGGCCAACCTCGACGCGATCGAGGCGGGACTGCGCGAAGCCACCGCCGCGGGCGTGGATCTCGTGCTGCTGCAGGAACTGCACAACGGCCCGTATTTCTGCCAGCACGAAAGCGTCGACGAATTCGACCGGGCCGAGTCGATACCCGGACCGAGTACCGAGCGCATCGGCGCGCTGGCCGAGGAGCTGAAGCTCGTCGTCGTCGCCTCGCTGTTCGAGCGCCGCGCCGCGGGCCTGTACCACAACACCGCCGTCGTCTTCGATCGCGCGCGCGCTATCGCCGGGCGCTACCGCAAGATGCATATCCCGGACGATCCGGCGTTCTACGAAAAGTTCTATTTCACGCCGGGCGATCTCGGCTTCGATCCGATCCAGACCTCGGTCGGCAAGCTCGGCGTGCTGGTCTGCTGGGACCAGTGGTATCCGGAAGCCGCGCGCCTGATGGCGCTGGCCGGTGCCGACCTGCTGCTGTACCCGACCGCGATCGGCTGGGATCCGCAGGACGAAGGCGCCGAAAAACAGCGCCAGCGTGACGCCTGGGTCACGGTCCAGCGCGGCCATGCGGTTGCCAACGGCATCCCGTTGCTGGCCTGCAATCGCACCGGCTTTGAGCCTGCGCCGGAAGGCGGCCGTGGGATCCAGTTCTGGGGCACGAGCTTCGTCGCCGGACCGCAGGGCGAATTTCTGGCCCAGGCCGGCACCGACCAGCGCGAGCTGCTGATCGCCGAGATCGACCTCAAACGCAGCGAGAACGTCCGCCGCATATGGCCGTTCCTGCGCGACCGGCGTATCGATGCGTACGGCGACCTGCTGCGCCGTTTCCGCGATTGAGGCCGGAGAATGTGCAACGGCGCGCGGCGACTGCGCTCCTGTGCCCTGCTCCAGATTTGCACAACCCCGCCGGGCGCTTCGCGCAGGGCCGCCCCCTCGACTCGAGGTGGCTTCGATACCAGACGCTGGTTTTGCCTCAGAGATTCAACCATGACGACCGAAGAGCCCCGTGACGACTGAAGACCCCCGCCCGGAAGACTTCGGGCCGCCTGATCCGTTGCAGGACCAGCCGATCCGCCGCATCAGCCTCAACGGCACCGAGTTCGTGCTGCTGGGCACGGCGCACGTGTCGCGCGCGAGCGTGGCCGCGGTGCAGGCGCTGATCGAGCGCGAACCGTTCGACGCGATCGCGGTGGAGCTGGACTCCAACCGCCATGCCTCGATGCGCGATCCGGAACTCCTGCGCAAGATGGATTTGTTCCAGGTTATACGCCAGGGCAAGGCCGGGCTGGTCGCCGCGAACCTGGCCCTGTCCGCGTTCCAGCGCCGCCTGGCCGAGCAGTACGGCATCGAGGCCGGCGCCGAGCTCAAGGCTGCGTTCGAAGCAGCCGAGGCGCGTTCGATCCCGGTCTGGCTGATCGACCGCGACATCGGCGTCACGCTCAAGCGCGCCTACCGCAGCGTCGGTTTCTGGGACCGCATGGGAATTCTCACCGGGCTCGGCGCGAGCGTGCTGTCCAGCGACGAGATCGGCGAACAGGACATCGAAAAACTCAAGCGTGGCGACATGCTGGAAAGCGCGTTCTCGGAATTCGCCAAGGAATCCGAACCGCTGTACCGCAGCCTGATCGCCGAGCGCGACAGCTACATGGCCGCGCGCCTGCGCGAAGAACAGATCAAGACGCCGGTGCGCCGCGTGCTGGCCGTGGTCGGCGCGGGCCACCTGGCCGGACTCGAACGCGAACTCAACGAGCAGAACGTGGCACCGGTGCCGCTGCGCGCAACATTGGATACCGTGCCGCCCGGTTCGCGCTGGCCGAAATGGATGGCGCTGGGCATGTTTGTCGCGATCGCCGTCGCAGTCGGCCTGCTGTTCACGCGCGACGCGGCGCTCGGCGCCGATGCGCTGCGCGACTGGATCCTGTTCACCGGCGGCCTGGCCGGCCTTGGCGCGCTGATCGGCGGCGGCCATCCGCTGTCGGTGCTGGCCGCCGCGATCGCGGCACCGCTGAAACCGTTCCGTCCCGGCATACCGCCCGGCGTGGCAAGCGCCGGCGTCGAGGTATGGCTGCGCAAGCCGCGCGTCGCCGACTTCGACAGCCTGCGTCACGACGTCAGCGTATGGACAGGCTGGTGGAAAAATCGCATTTCCCGCACGCTGCTGGTTTTTCTGCTGACCAATTTCGGCGGCATGATCGGCGTCTGGCTGGCGGGATTCCGTATCCTCAAGAGCCTGGCCTGAGCCTGGCCCTTCATCGACACGCGCGCGGCGACATCGCCGCGCGCCTCCGCACTGCGTTTGCGAGGTCTGCTGCACCATGAAACTTGCCCGCTTCCTGTTCAAACCCCGTTGGCAAAGCAAGGACGTGGCGACACGACGCGGCGCCGTAGCCGAGCTCAACGACGAGGAACTCGTCGCCGCGCTGCCGTCCATCGCGCGCAACGACAGCGACGCGAGCGTACGCCTGACCGCGCTGCGCCGACTGAACCAGTACGAAGCCTGGCGCGAACGCTCCACCGGTGACCTGGACAGCAGCCTGCGCGAGGTGTCGCGTGCGGCCTATCTGGCCATGTTGACCGGAACCAGCGCCGGCGTGCCGCCGCTGGAGCGGCGCATCGCCGAGCTGGACACCCTGTCTGGCGAAGAGATCGACCGCGTGGCCGCCCAGGCCACCGATACGGCGCTGCGCAGCGCCGCGCTGGAACGCGCGACGCGCCCGAGCCTGCTCGCCGAAGTCGCCGCCTCCGACGCGGATCCGAAGCTTCGCCTGATTGCGCTCTCACGCATCACCGACACCGACGCGCTGGCGCGTATCGCGGAGCGCACGCGCAAGACCGACAAGGTCGTCAGCCGCCTCGCCCGCGACCGCGCCGAAGCCGGACGCATCGCCGCCGGCGATGCCACGGCGATCGAGACGCGCGCGCGCCAGTTGTGCGAACGCATCGATGCGCTACTGTCGCGGCCGCGCAGCGAACGCACCGAGGAGCTGGCCGCACTCGATGAGGCCTGGACCGTCGTCGCCGGCAAAGCACCGCGGCAGCTCAACGAGCGCTTCGAATCCACGCGCAGCTTCCTGCGTTCGGACACGGAAGAAGCCGCCAACGAACGCAGCCGCTTGCGCGAGCTGCGCGCGCGCATAGAACTGGCCTTGGGCACCACCGGAGCCGACCCCGATACGCTCGACACGCTGGCACGTGAGGCGAGCCAGACAGTCGCTGCGAGCCGGCACGAATTGCCGGAGCGCGAACGGGTCGAGGCGCTGCTGGTGCAGCTGACGCAGCGCCTGGCACTGCGTGCCGTGCATGCACAGGCGGAGGCCGATGTCGCCGAGGTACAGGCGCAGGAAGTCGAGTCGAGCCGCGAGGCGAATCTCGAGGCGCTCGCGGCCCAGGCGCGCTTCGACGCTGCGCTGGAACGTGCGCAGGCGGACAAGGAAAAGCAGCGCGAGCAGCATCAGGCGCTGCGCCGCGATCTCGACAGCCTCGTGATCGAGCTCGAACAACAGCTCGAAGCCGGCGATCTCACGCATGTGGCGTCCACCCATCTGCGTATCACGAACCTGCTCGAAGGCCTGCCCGCGCTGGCACGCCACGACAAGCGCCTGCTGAACGCGGAAGCGCGCCTCGGAGAACTCAAGCGCTGGCAGCGCTGGTCCGGCAACGAGCGGCGCAAGCAGCTGTGCGAGGAGATCGAAGCGCTGCCCGGCCTGGGCCTGCATCCCGACGCGGTCGCCACGCGCGTGCGCGACGCACGCGCCGAGTGGCAGCAGCTCGACGCGATCGACGGGGACAAGGATGCACGCGGCAGCCTCGGTCTCGGCCGCCGCTTCCAGGCACTGTGCTCGCAGGCGCTCAAACCCGCGCAAGGCTATTTCGCCAAGCGCGACGAACTGCGCAAGTCCAACCAGGACGCGATCGAAGCGTTGCTTGCCGCGGCCGAAGCGGCGACCGGTGCGGACGCCGACATCGCGACCTTGACCGGGCAGCGGCGCGGCATCGCCGACGCGCTGCGCGCGCTGGACGGCATCGATCCGCGCGCGCGCAAGACGCTGGCGCAGCGGCTCAAGGATCTGCTCACCCGCATCGACACCCGGCTGGACCAACAGGCCGCCGATACCGAAGCGGCCAAGCGGCGCCTGATCACCGAGGCCGAACGCCTCGCCACGTCCGCCGACGCGGCCGCAGCCGCACGCGAAGTACGCGATCTCCAGGCGCGCTGGAAAGCCGTCGGCAACGGCCGACGTCGTACCGACGAAGCGCAGTGGAAGGAATTCCGCGGCCACTGCGACGCGATCTTCGGCCGCCTCGACAGTGCGCGACGCGAACGCGAGGAAGCCGACGTGGCGACTCAGGCACAGGCGCAGGCACTACTGGCCGAACTGGAACGACTGGCTCGCGAGCAGCCGGGGCAGGAACAGCCGCAGCACGATGAAGCACGCGACAAGCCGGTCGAGCACGAATCGGAAGGTGAGGTGCCGGGCGACGACGCTTCACAGCAGACCAGCGTCGAAAGCCAGCCGGCCCAGCGCCGCGAACTGGAGCAGCGCTGGGCCGCACTCAACGTGCGCGAACGGGACCTGCAGCGTCGCTGGCAGCAACAGCTCGACGCGCTCGATGCGCAGCACGAGAAGGCCCGGCGCCAGCGCCGCGACGCGGTGTTCAGCGATGCACTGGCGCGGCTTGCAGTGTGCGAGGCGATCGAACTCGGCCAGACCGATGCGGCGGCGGCCGCGGCGCAGTGGTCACCGCTGACGGAAACCGCCGGGACGCTGCAGGCCGCATTGCAGCAGCGCTTCGATGCCGCCGCGAATCACGCGGCCGCCGCGGATCCGGATGACGGCGAGGCCCGCCGCGACCTGCTGGTCGCGCTGGAATTCCTCGGCGCGATCGACACGCCGGCCGAGGACAAGTCGCGCCGCATGGATTTGCAGATCACGCGCCTGTCGCGGCACATGAGCGGCGACACCCGTCGCGGCGCACGCGAGGAACTGCTCGCACTGCTGCAGCGCTGGGTGGAGCTCGGCGCGCTGCCCGCGGCGGATGCCGCCGTCCTGCAGCCGCGCTTCCGCCGCGCCGTCGATGCAGCGCTGACCCAACTCGATTGACGCGAGTCGCCGGCCTCGGCGTGAGTCGGGGGGGCCGGGACGGCGGTCCGTCGTGCGCACGACCGACGGCACCGCGTGACGGACGGAAGCGCAGGACCGGCCGACCCAGCGGATCGGGTCCGGCACGCACACGGCAATTCCCTGCCCGCCCGGAACGCGACGGCTCCGGCCTGAATCGGTGGCCGGCCGACGCGATCGGCCGGACGCCCTACTCGCTCCAGTAGCGCCGACGCCGTGGACGGCAGTGCTCGATGTCCGTCGGCGGCGCACGCGCGGAAAAATACAGTCGTACACAACCAGCGTCAGCGGTATTGACCAGCGCGATACCACGCTCGCGGTAGCGCGCGACGACGTCCGCGTGCGGGTGGCCGAAACGGCTGCGGTAGGCGGCCGATACGATAGCCAGCCGCACCGACAGGCGGTCGAGCAGAGCCGTGCTGGATGAGCTCTTGCTGCCGTGATGCGGCACCAGCAGCACCAGCGGCGCGGCGCCGGCCGCGGTGGCGACCGACGCCTCGACACGCGCGCTGATGTCGCCAGTCAGCAGGATACGTGCAGCGCCGTTGTGCACGAGCAGCACGCAGGAGCGGTCGTTCTCGTCGCCACTCGCCGTTGTGTCCGGATGGATGATGCGGAACTCGACGCCGTCCCAGCGCCACGACTGCCCGGCGCGACACGGCGTACCCTGCCCCGGCACGATCGCCGCATCACCGAGCCACAGTTCACGCGGGCGCTGGCTGCGCAGCACGGCGGGCGCGCCGCCGGCGTGGTCCATGTCCGCATGGCTGATCACGAGGCCGTCGAGCCGCTGCACGCCCAGGGCGTGCAGCGTCGGCACGACCACGGCCTCGCCGAGATCGAATCCCGAGGGATAGCGCGCGCCGGTGTCGTAGAGCAACGCGTGGCTGGCGGTGCGAACCAGCACCGACAGCCCCTGGCCGACATCGATCACGCTCACGTCGAAATCACCCGCGCGCGGCCGCGACGCGGGAGACCACAGTAGTGGCAGCAGCAAGAGCAGGCCCAGCGCGCGCAACGGCTGTCCGCGCGGCAGCAGCAGCCACAACACACCCAGCGCCGCCAGCAGCAGCGCCGGCACGGTCGCCTCGCCGAAATGCCATTGCGCCAGCGGCCACTGCGCCTGCCACTGCAACAACCGCCACTGCGGCTGCAATGCCCAGGCCGCCAACTGCAGGAAAGCTCCGCCGAGCCACGGCAGCGGCACGATCAGCAACGCGCCGGCCACGGTCAGCGGGACGACGACGAAGCTGATCCAGGGAACGGCAACGAGATTGGCCAGCGGGCCGACCAGCGAACTCTGGCCGAAGAACCAGACCGTCAGCGGCAACAGGCCGATGCTCATCGCGAACTGCGCCGGCAGCAGTTCACGCCACCAGGGCCGTCGCCCCTGTGAGCCCAGGCTATAGACGAGCAGTGCCACGCCGGCGAACGAGAGCCAGAAGCCGGCGGAGAGAATCGCCAACGGATCGATCAGCAACACGGCCGCGAGCGCGATGGCTAGCGCCTGCTGCACCGGCAGGTCGCGGCGCAGCAGGCGCGCGAGGGCCAGCGCGACGAGCATCAGCAACGTGCGCAGCGTGGCCAGGCCGAAGCCGGCGAGGGCCGCGTAGAACGTCGCGGCGGCGAGCGCGAACGGCGCTTCGAGCACCGCCGCCGGCCAGCGCAGCGCAAGCGCCGGCCGGAGCCGCCATAGCTGCCTCGCGCACAGCGCGCCAGCCAGTGCGAGCATGCCGACGTGGAAGCCGGAGATGGCGATGAGATGACCGACGCCGGTCGCGCGCAGTACCGGCCAGTGCGCATCGTCCAGGCCGCGCTGGTCGCCGACGGCCAGCGCACGCAGCAGCGGTGCAACCGTTTCGCCTGCCAGGCGCCGGTCGATTTCGGTGGCGATGCGTTCGCGCCACGCGTCGATGCAAAACCGGGCGACATCGAGTTCGCGCGGCTCGCCGTCGCCGCGCACATAGCCCGTGGCGTGGATGCCGAGCTGCAGCGCCTGACGCTCCATGTCCAGGCCACCGGGATTGCTCGCGCCGCGCGGACGCTTGAGGCGCAGGCGCAACTGCCAGCGTGCGCAGGGCCTCAGTACCGGCGTCGCTCCGTACCAGGACACACGAATGCGCCCCTGCAGCGCGACCGGCACGCCGTCGCGCCGTGCATCCTCCACATGCAGGTCGATCCGCGTCGAATCGCCGCGCCGTGCGGGCAGATCGACGAGCCGCGCGCGCACGTCGAGATCCACGCCTTCCAGATCCCGCGGCAGGCGCTGCTGCATGGCGAGGTCGGCGCGCCAGCCGAACCAGCAGGCGCCGAGCAGGAACAGCGCCGCCCAGCGCAGCAGCGGCCAGCGCCACAACAGCAGCGCGCTGGCGCCTACGCCACCCAGCCACGGCACCGGTGGCAGCCGCTCCAGCAATTGCAGCGCAACGGCACCGACCAGCAGCGTGACGACGGCCGCAGGTGTCAGTGGATGGCGCAGCCACGCCGACGAGACAGCCGCGGCGGCACGCAGTAGGACAACAGGCGCAGGCATCGAATCCGTTCGCGGCCAGGAACACGGCCTGCAGCATCCGCCTCGCCGATCCCACGCGACAGCGGCGGCTGACGCGCCGGAGCCTGGGACTTTTCCGGGTGGCCGCGGGCAGGACCGCTGGCGGAGAAACGCGCGGCGCTCACGACACAGGCCTGTTGATCCGGACTGGGAGCGACGGGCGCGCGCGGCCGCGGCATCCGGCCTGCGTGCTTCGAGGAACGCGTAACGCTACGCCGGTTCCGCGAGACGACCGCCGTGCAGTTCCAGCATGCGGTCCATGCGCCGCGCGAGGCTGCGGTCGTGGGTCACGAGCACGAAGCTGGTGCCGACTTCACGGTTGAGCTCCAGCATCAGCGCGTACACCTGCGCCGCATTCTTCTCGTCGAGATTGCCGGTGGGTTCGTCGCCGAGCACGCAGGCCGGCCGCGTCACGAGCGCACGCGCGACCGCGCAGCGCTGGCGCTCGCCACCGGACATCTCGCCGGGCTTGTGCTCCAGGCGCTGGGCAAGGCCGACGCGCGCGAGCAGGTCGCCCGCTTCGCGGCGCGCTTGCACGATCGGCGTGCCGCGGATCAGCAGCGGCATGCACACGTTCTCGAGCGCGGTGAATTCGGGCAGCAGGTGATGGAACTGGTAGATGAAACCGAGCGAGCGGTTGCGCAGCTCGCCGCGCGCGCGGTCCGACAGCGCCGACATGCGCTGGCCGACGACGTCGATTTCGCCGCTGGTAGGCGTGTCCAGCCCGCCGAGGATGTGCAGCAAGGTGCTCTTGCCCGAACCCGACGCGCCGACGATCGCGAGTGTCTCGCCGCGCGCGAGGGAAAAATTCAGGTCGCTGAGCACATCCGTGCGCAGCGTGCCTTCCTGGTAGGTCTTGGCCACGTTGGTGGCACGCAGCACGACGGTATCGCTCACGGCGGAAAAATCCTTACTCATAGCGCAGCGCCGCGGCCGGCTGGGTACGCGCCGCACGCCAGGCCGGATACACCGTGGCGATCAGCGAGAATGCGAAACCCATCAGCGCGATCATGCCGACATCACCCCAGTGCATGTCCGAGGGCAGGTCGCTGATGTAGTAGACATCCGACGGCAGTACCGAAATCTGCAGCTTGTTCTCGACGAACTTGACGATGCTCTCGAGATTCAGCGCGAGCACGACGCCAAGCAGTGTTCCGATCGCGATGCCGATCACGCCGACGACGACGCCCTGCACCATGAAAACACCCATGATGCTGCGCGGGCTCGCGCCGAGCGTGCGCAGGATCGCGATGTCGGCCTGCTTGTCCTGCACCAGCATGACCAGCGTCGAGACCAAGTTGAATGCCGCGACCGCGACGATCAGCGAGAGGATCATGAACATCACGCGCTTCTCCATGGCGATTGCCTTGAAGAAGTTCGCGTGGCCCTGCATCCAGTCGCGCACGCGATAGAAATTGCCGAGTTCCTGCGACAGCTGCCGCGCGACGCCGAACGCGCGGAACATGTCGTCGAGCTTGAGGCGCAGGCCGTCGGGTCCGTCAACCTGGTACAGCCGCTGCGCATCCTGCAGGTGCACGATCGCGAGGCCGGCGTCGTACTCCTCCATGCCGATCTCGAAGATGCCGACGACCGTGAAGCGCTTGAGCCGCGGCACCGCACCGACCGGCGTCGCGCGGATTTCCGGCGCATAGACCACGACCTGGTCGCCGACGTCGACGCCGAGCTTGTAGGACAGCTCGCGCCCGAGAATGATGCCGAAGCCGCCGGCGACGAGGTCGTCGAGCTTGCCGGCCTTCATCTTGTGGTGGACTTCGGAGACCTTCGGTTCTTCCTGCGGCAGCACGCCGCGCACGATGGCGCCGCCGACGCGGTCGCCCTGCAGCATGGCTTCGCGTTCAATGAATGGTGCCGACCCGAGTACGTGTTCGTTTGCGGCAGCCTGTTTCTGCGCCCCGGTCCAGTCCTGCATCGGGCCGTCGACGCTGCTGATGGTCGCGTGCGAAACCATGCCGAGGATGCGTGTGCGCAGCTCATTGTCGAAGCCGTTCATGACCGAGATGACGACGATCAGCGCGGTCACGCCCAGCGCGATGCCGGCCATCGAGACCAGCGAAATGAAGGAGATGAAATGATTGCGACGCTTGGCCCGCGTATAGCGCAGGCCTATGAACAGCTCTAGCGGTCGGAACATGGCCGGGAGTCGCAATCCTTGGGAAACGGGTTCAGACCGGATAACCGGGCGAGAGTGCAATACGCGCCGCAGCAGCGCAAGGCAGCGCGGAAGCCGCGTTCAGCCGGAGGTCGGCGGTGCTTCAATGCGTCCCGTTTCCTGCGTCAGGCGCACGCGCAGGCGCCGGCGCGTGTCGCGATCGAGATTGTCGGGCAGCAGATGCACGGTCACCGTTTCACCGGCGGTGGTACGCAGCCGCAGCCGCAGCGACAGACCCAGCGCGCTCCAGTCGAGCAGTTGCGCACCCACGGCCGTCTGACCGGTGTCGAGCAGGCTCCACTGGCTGTCCGCATTCCAGCCTGCGCGCAGCCAGCGCACGCGCAGCAGCAGCGGCAGCCTCCACGCCACGAGCACGGCAATCGCCACGCAGGCCAGGATGGCGACGCCAGGCCAGCGGCGCAGTTCGCTGAGCCACACCGAGGCGGCCGCGAGCGCGGCGACGAGCAGCACAGCGGCGACGAGCAGCCGTGACGGCCGCAGGTCAAACGTGATCGCGCTGGCGGATTTCATCGACGATGGCCTGCCAGTCTGCGCGCGGCGCGCGCTCGCGTCCGACCAGCCAGTTCCAGAGGTCGGGGTCCTGTGCGTCGAGCAGGTCCGCAAACGCGTCCTGCGCCGCTGCATCGGACTGCGCGTAGCGCGCGTCAAGCCACCAGCCGACCAGCGCGTCGAGTTCACGCGTGCCGCGGCGGCAGCGCCAACGCAGTCGCGCGACCGTCGCGTCGCTCACGCGGGATTCCCGGGGAGCGTCGCGCGCGACCGCAGCAGCAGCCACGCCGCCAACGTGCCGAGCGCGCTCATCGGAAGCACGAAGACAAGGATCGCGAGCAGCATGACGGGGCCGTTCAGACTGGTCATGTTCATGCCGAGCGCGAACACCGCAGTCGCGAGCCAGCCGGTCAGCAGGCTGTTCCAGCCCCGCTCGGCCACCGCTTGCCGCGCGAGTGCGAGGAAGCCGATCGCAAACGGCGCGAGGTAGAGCCCAATCCAGCCGATCGGCGTACGGGCCAAACGCCAGCCATCGGGGCCGAGTACGCGAAACAGCAACCACACGGCAACGCCGGTGACCAGCCCCGCAGCGGCCACGTAGGCGACGAAGCGCAGCGCGCTGCGAAGCGCGGACGGCGCACGGGCCGGTACGGGCGCGTTACTGGCGTGTTCGTCGCTCATGGCGCGTCAGGCGCCCTGTCGCAGGACCATCAGCTTCTTGATCTCAGCAATCGCTTTTGCAGGGTTCAGCCCCTTCGGACAGGTGCGCGCGCAATTGAGGATGGTGTGGCAGCGGTACAGGCGGAACGGATCCTCGAGATCGTCCAGGCGCGCACCCGTGTCCTCGTCACGGCTGTCGATGATCCAGCGATACGCCTGCAGCAGCACCGCCGGGCCGAGGTAGCGGTCGCCATTCCACCAGTAGCTCGGACACGAGGTCGAGCAACACGCGCACAGGATGCATTCGTACAGCCCGTCGAGCTTGGCGCGATCGTCCTTGGACTGCAGTCGCTCGGCATCCGGCGGCGGCGCGGTCTGCGTGCGGATCCACGGCTTGATCGACGCGTACTGCGCATAGAAATGGGTCAGGTCGGGCACGAGGTCCTTGACCACGCTCATGGCCGGCAGCGGATAGACCGGCACTTCTTTTGCGCTGCAGTCGCCGACGGCCTTGGTGCAGGCCAGCGTGTTCGTGCCGTCGATGTTCATCGCGCAGGAGCCGCAGATGCCTTCGCGGCACGAGCGACGGAAGGTCAGGGTCGGGTCGATCTCGTTCTTGATCTTGATCAGCGCGTCCAGGACCATCGGTCCGCAGCTGGCCATGTCGACCTCGTAGCTGTCCACGCGCGGGTTCTGGCCGTCGTCCGGATTCCAGCGATAGACCTTGAACGTGCGCACCTTGCTCGCGCCGGCCGGGGCCGGGAAGTGCTTGCCCTTCTGCACTTTGGAATTCTTGGGCAGGGTGAACTCGGCCATCTTAGGGACTCCGTGAGGCGGCGATCGCCTCGATTTCTAGCAGCCAGGCGGGATCGAGCGTCTGCGCGACGATCACACTCAGGGCGGGCTGGTGGGAACCAAGCGTTTCGCGGCGAATCGCGCCGTTGCGGGCGGCGAATTCGCGCGACGTGAGAAACGTGGTGATCTTGACGAGATCGGACACGCCCAGGCCCGCGGCCTGGAGCGTCGCGACGATGTTGCGCCAGACGGCGCGGCATTGCGCGTCGAAGCCCGCCGGTACGCTGCCGTCGGCCAGTGTCGGGATCTGGCCGCTGATGAAGACCAGCTCCTGTCCCGCCGCGACACGCAAGCCGTGTACGTAGCCACCTTCGGGTGCGGCCACGCCGGGGGGAACGATAGCGGCGACCTCAGCCACGGCCCAGATTCCGCACCCACTGCCCGCTGAGCACGAAGCGCGGGAAGGTAATGAACTGCTCGACGAACACGCGGCCGATGAAATCGGCGGGACCGAGGAACGGCTCCGGCGCGTCGCGTTCGCGCTTGTGGCCAATACCCTGCAGTGCGAACGCGACGAGGGCGAACACGAAGGCGAGCAAGGCCGGGAGCCAGCGGCCCCAGGTCAGGAAACGCACGGTCGCGAGGATGCCGGCGATGAACGCGGGGACGAGGACGATGTGCAGCAGCAGGTTGGCCCGGTCGCGATGATTGCGCTCGTAGCCCTGCCACTGCCATGCGATCAGCCCACCCTCGCGCGCCATGGAGAATCCTCAGTACACGCGCGGCTTGGGCGGAACGACCTCGACGTCCGTGCTCATGGTGTACATGTGCACCGGACGGTAGTCGAACGCGACCTTGCCCTTGACGTCGACGTTGACCAGCGTGTGCTTCTGCCACTCGGCGTCGTCGCGGTCGGGGAAATCCTCGCGTGCGTGCGCGCCGCGGCTTTCCGGCCGGTTCTCTG
This sequence comes from Tahibacter sp., assembly GCF_032229445.1. Classification (NCBI taxonomy): domain Bacteria; kingdom Pseudomonadati; phylum Pseudomonadota; class Gammaproteobacteria; order Lysobacterales; family Rhodanobacteraceae; genus Tahibacter; species Tahibacter sp. The sequence goes on along the minus strand of NZ_JAVTWC010000103.1, from coordinate 19,284 downwards.
CCGAATACATCGTGGCCACGGCCTGGCCGAGCAGGTTCTGCAGTTCCAGCGTCTCGATCAGGTCGGAGTTCCACACCAGCGAACGGTCAGTGACGCGCACGTCATCGAACGAGTCGAAGGTCCTGGAGATGTTGGCGCAGCCTTCCTTGAGCGTGGTGCCGGTGCGGAACACCGCGGCGTCCTTCTGCATCACGGCCTGCATGGTCGCGCGGACCTGCGCCGTGGGCTGGCTGCCGTTGGCGTTGCGCAGGCGGTCGAAGTTCGCCAGCGCCGCGTCGCAGGCACTGGCCGGCATGTCCTTGTGCGGCGCGCCCGGAGTGATGATCTGCGCAGCGCGGATGGCCGCGGCACGGCCGAACACGACCAGATCGAGCAGCGAGTTGGACCCCAGGCGGTTGGCACCGTGCACCGAGACGCAGGCCGCCTCGCCGATCGCGAACAGGCCCGGCACGACCGCATCCGGGTTGTCGCCGAGCTTGCGCACGACCTCGCCGTGGTAGTTGGTCGGAATGCCGCCCATGTTGTAGTGCACGGTCGGGATCACCGGGATCGGCTGCCTGGCGACGTCGACACCGGCAAAGATGTGCGCGCTCTCGGCGATTCCGGGCAGCTTTTCGTTGATGACCTCGGGACCCAGGTGCATGAGGTTCAAATGGATGTGGTCGGCATTCGTGCCGACGCCGCGGCCTTCGCGGATCTCGATCGTCATGGCACGGCTGACCACGTCGCGCGAGGCGAGATCCTTGGCGTTGGGCGCATAGCGCTCCATGAAGCGCTCGCCCTTGGAGTTCGTCAGATAACCACCTTCGCCGCGCACGCCTTCGGTGATCAGGCAGCCGGCGCCGTAGATGCCGGTCGGGTGGAACTGCACGAACTCCATGTCCTGCAGCGGCAGACCGGCACGCAGCACCATGCCGCCGCCGTCGCCGGTGCAGGTATGTGCCGAGGTGGCCGAGAAGTACGCGCGGCCGTAGCCGCCGGTCGCGAGCACTACCGCGTGCGCGCGGAACAGATGCAAGGTGCCTTCGGCCATGTCCAGCGCGATCACGCCGCGGCACACGCCCTCGGAATCCATGATCAGATCGAGCGCGAAGTATTCGATGTAGAAGCGCGCGTCGTGCTTGAGCGACTGCTGGTAGAGCGTGTGCAGGATCGCGTGCCCGGTGCGGTCGGCCGCGGCGCAGGTACGCTGCGCGGTGCCCTTGCCGTAGTGCGTGGTCATGCCGCCGAACGGACGCTGGTAGATCTTGCCTTCCTCAGTGCGCGAGAACGGCACGCCGTAGTGTTCCAGCTCGATCACGGCCGGAATCGCTTCGCGGCACATGTATTCGATCGCATCCTGGTCACCGAGCCAGTCGGAACCCTTGATGGTGTCGTAGAAGTGGAAGCGCCAGTCGTCCTCGCCCATGTTGGCCAGGGCCGCCGACATGCCGCCCTGCGCGGCCACCGTGTGCGAGCGCGTCGGGAACACCTTGGTGATGCACGCGGTGTTGAGGCCCTTGGCGGCCATGCCGAACGTGGCGCGCAGGCCCGCACCGCCGGCGCCGACCACGATCACGTCGTACTTGTGCTGCTGAATCTTATAACTTTGCATGTGCTCAGCTTCCGAGGGCGATGCGGACGATGGCGAGGACGCAGGCCACCGCGCCGAGCACGCAGAGGAATTTCACGGCCAATTGGAAAGCGATCTCCAGACCCGGGGAGTGGACGTAGTCCTCGATCACGACCTGCAGCCCGAGCTGGGCATGCCAGAACACGCTGAGCACGAAGGCCACCATGAGCACCGCGTGGACCGGATGCGCCATGAGCGTACGCGCGCCGGCGTAGTCCAGATGCACGAGGCTCAGCGCGATCCAGACGAACCACAGCGACAGCGGCACCAGGGCCACGGCGGTGATGCGCTGCACGGTGAAATGATGAGTGCCGCCGCGCGCGGAGCCGAGTCCCCGGACGGTCTTGAGCGGTGTGCGCAGATGCTTGCTCATGCTCCCCCCCGCTGCAGCAGCACGCAGGCCCAGACCAGCGCGGTCAACACCAGCGAGCCTATGACCGCGACCCAGCCGGTCATGACGAAGGTCCTGATCTGGAAACCATGGCCGGTGTCTTCGAGCAGATGACGCAGGCCGTTCAACAGGTGGTAAGCCAGCGACCAGGTCCAGCCCAGCAGCAGCAGTTGGCCGAAGACCGAACCGGCGCAACTCTGCACCTTGGCATAGGCCTCGGGTCCGATGGCGAGGCTGGCGAGCAGGCAAACGAGCAACACGGTGCCAATGGCCAGCGCGACTCCCGCAGCACGATGCAGGATCGAGGACACCATCTGTATCTGCCAACGGTAGATATCGAGGTGCGGTGACTTGGGTCTTGCCGCTTGAGGCATGGTCGCCATCCTTTACGCCAACCGGGGTTCCGATCCGACGCTGTTGCGAAACCGAGCGCGCGTTGCGGACATTACGCCGCGGACGTGTCCTCAGAAATCGATGCAGCGGCCATTCTTCTCCCAGTCGCCGTAGCGGGTCGGCTCCGGCCCCTGGCGGCCGCCGATTTCGCGTGGACGCGAGGCAGCGTCCGTTGGTGCGGGAGCACTGGGCTCTGGCACGTCGCGGTCAGGCGGAACTGGCTGGGAAGTGGATTCGGGCATAGGTATTGAAGCGGCGCGAAGGGTAACGCCGGTGGACACAACTGACAACCCTGGCGCGGCGCACAACGCCGTTGCCGCCGTGCACCACGACCAAGGTCGTAGGTGCACAGAAGGCTCGTCGGACCTGCCGACAGCGGACAGTTCGCGCGGCCGCGATTTGCGATACTCACCGCTTCGCGTCTGCCGGATACCCGCTTGCCGCTGCCCGCCCCCGCCGAACTCATCGAATTGGCCGGACCCGACGCGGAGAAATTCGCTCAGGCCCAGTTCTGCAACGACGTTTCCGCGCTCGCGCCGGGCGAGAGCCAGCTCAACGCCTGGCTCAACCCGCAGGGCCGCGTGCGCCGCCTGTTCCATCTGCTGCGCGCCGACGAGACCCGCTACCTGTTACTGCTGCGCGGCGGCGACGCGGTTTCGATCCTGCCCGCGCTGCGCATGTTCGTCATGCGCCTCAAGCTGCAGGTGCAGGCCTTATCCGGCTGGCACTGGGCCGAATCCTCGACGGCAGCCGCGTCGGGCGAGCAGACATTCCCGCTTGCCCTACCGCACGGACGCACGTTGCAACTGCAACCGGGGAGGGAGGTGTCCGGCGGTCTGCCCTGGGCGGAAACGCTGGCGCGCGATATCGACGCCGGCTTGCCGTGGCTGCCCGACCACGCCCTGGAACAGTTGCTGCCGTCCTGGATGGATTTCGCGCGCCTGCGTGCGATCAGCCACGACAAGGGCTGCTACCCGGGTCAGGAAATCGTCGCGCGCCTGCACTTTCGCGGCGGCGGCGACAAGCGCGTACCGGTCTGCCTGGCATCGGATACGGCATTGGACGCCGCGACCGAACTGCGCGACGAAGCCGGCGGCGAGGCGGGTCTGCTGCTGCAGTCGGTACAGACATCCGCCGGTGGCTGGCGTGCCCTGGCCATCGTGCGGCGGGAATCGGCAGCGCCTGGCACATCGCTACGTGCCGGCGACGCGGTGACGCAAACCGTGCCGGCGCCCTGGTGATCCGCGCGCCGGAGCAATAATTCACCTGAAAAGAGTCGGCGAAACTCGCCTATACTCACGCTATTCTGCTGTCGGGCTCACAGGGGAGATCTGGCATGTCTCACTATCGGCAAGCCACCTGGCAACGTCGGCTGTGTGGTGCAGTCTGCGTCCTGGGACTCTCCATCGCACCCGCCTCAGCCGATTACAGTTTCGTGGTCGAGCCGGTCTACGGGCCGCAGAAGGCCGCGGAAGTCTACAAGCCGCTGGTCGACTATCTCGCCAAGGCGACCGGCGAAAAATTCACCCTGGTCACGCCCAAGAATTATCACTTCTACTGGCGTGACCTGCGCGGCAACGAGAAATTCGATTTCGCGCTCGACGAGGCCCACCTCGCCGACTACCGCATCGCCCGCTTCCAGTTCGTGCCGCTCGTCCACACCGCCGAACGCCAGAGCTACACCCTCGTCACCAACGTCGACCTGCAGGACAAGGGCATCGAGGCCCTGGTCGGCCGCAAGATCGTCTGCATGGGCGCGCCCAGCCTCGGCTATGCGCTGCTGCTCGGTTTCTACCCCAACCCTATCCAGCAGCCCGACATCGAATCCTCGGCGGCTTCCTGGCGCGATGCGGTCGAGGCCGTCTTCGCCGGCGAAGCCGAGGCGGCCATGGTGCCGACCTGGCTCAAGGACCAGTATCCGAACCTGACTCCGGTCAAGACCTCGGTCGAATTCGCCGGCGCCGCCGTCTCGGCCGCCCCCGGCGTGCCCGAGGCGATCCGAAGCAAGGTCGCCGACGCCCTGCTCAAGCTCGACCAGGATCCGGCCCTGTCCAACCTGCTGCTCGAACTGGGCATCAGCAAGTTCGTCCCCGCCACGGCCGCCGACTACAAGGGTGCCGAGGCCATGCTGAAAGACTTCTACGGCTATCAGTAGCTGTCCGACAGGCCCTTGCGCCGTGATCGCGCGGCGCCACCGGGCGCCGCAGGCGACGTCGAGAAATTTTTTCATAAATATACTATGAATAAAAGTACTCCGACGCCGCAACAAAACGACCACTGAACAGGATGTTAGGTCGACGTTAATCGCGACCTGAGCGGTTTGACAGCACCGCTTTTGCCCGTTAGGGTGCGCGTCACCGAATCTCAGCGGGTCGCCATTCCCGCACCCCAGAACCGGGTCAGGAGACCCGACAACCAGATCTCGCGAACCGAAGTATTCGGATCGCGTGGTTTTTGACGGCCGGAGTCTTTTCTTTGCGGCCGTTCTGGTTAGGCGCTTTTGCCCTGATGGCAAGAGCTTGATCAACCGGTCGTCAGCCTGCGCGGGCCTACTGTGCCCAGGAATGCGCCCCGGCACCGACCACGCCGCGTAACACGACAACTGCGGCGCAACCGACATCCCGGAAACCCCAAACGCCAGCGTCGTCTCGACCTGTCGCGCGCTAAGGACCGTGTGCACGGAGGTATGAGCATGAAGCTGGGCCTGTTGCTGTGGATGACTTCGGTCATGCCGCAGCCTATCGCCGACCAGACCTGTCTGGCGGCCACCGTCTATCTGGAAGCGCGCGGGGAATCCATGCGCGGACAGATGGCCGTCGCCGAAGTCGGCCTGCACCGCCTCGACCAGGGACGCTGGGGCAGGAATCTGTGCGAAGTGCTCAAGGCGCCACGTCAGTTTGCGTTGTCCATTACCAGCAAGAATTACGAAATCGACAACCTGGAATCGTGGACAAAATCATGGATGGTCGCGAGCAGCGCACGCAATGCGTGGATGCTGCCGGAAAAGCTGCGCATGCGCGTGGTCCCGGGCGCGAGCCACTTCGTCGCCAACTACGCCGAGCCGCAAAGCTGGGCGATTGGCCGGCCTGTCGCGGTGATCGGACCGCATCGCTTCTACGCCCTGAACTAGAGCCAATTCTTTAAAAGTATCAAATCACACCCGGTCATTGCGCATCAGTTGCGCGACACGAGGCGTCACCCGGCGACTCGACGGCACCGCCGTGCCGGACTACGCTCGCTGCACGCAGTTCGCGTGCAGTCGGCGGAGGACGTATGAAGCGTGTCACCGGAATAGGCGGAATTTTCATCAAGGCGCGTGATCCCGACGCGCTGCGGGCCTGGTACCGCGACCACCTGGGCCTGGACGTCTCCGAATGGGGCGGCGTCGCGTTCCGCTGGAACGCGGACAATCCCGCCGCCGTCGGCACGACGATCTGGAGCCTGTTCAAGCAGGACTCGGACTACTTTGCGCCGAGCACCGCGCCATTCATGATCAACTACCGCGTCGCCGACCTGCATGCGCTGCTCGCGGCGCTGCGTGAGGAAGGCTGTAACGTCGTTGAAAAGGTCGACGAATCCGAGTACGGCAAGTTCGGCTGGGTGCTCGACCCGGAAGGCAACAAGATCGAACTCTGGCAGCCTCCTGAGGGGCAATGACCAGTGCCCCGATCATGCCCCGATGACGACTGCCCGAGTCAGCTCGGAGCTCGCGACGCGTCGGCGTAACGACCGGCAATGACCTGGCCCTGCGCCGCAAGCGCGTGAGCCTGTAGCCGCTGCCGGGTTTCTTCTCGGCGCCCGGCCATCATTGCTACCATCGGTCCTTTGGCGGGCAGGAAGGGGTCCGATGGAACCGCTCTATCGTCGCGTGCGCGAACTCGACCCCAAGGCCGCAGCCGACGCGCTGCATGACGAGGACGACGCCGCGGTCGGAGCGGTACTGGCCCAACTCAACCCGGGCCAGGCAGTCGAGATCCTCGAGGAATTCCCCCTGACCCGGCGTCAGCGCATCGCCGCGGCCAACAGTGCCGGCGAACAGTGGCTCGAGGACGTCGCCTGGCCCGAATCCAGCGTAGGCCGGCTCATGGAAAAGCCCACCGCGGTGTTCTCCCCTGGGACGCGCATCCACGAGGCGGTCGAGTCCCTGCGCGAAGCGGTCAAGCAGACGCTGATCACCTATCTGTATGTACTCGACCGGGAAGACCGCCTCGTCGGCGTGGTCGCGTTCCGCGAGTTGCTGTTCGCGAATCCGAACGACACGCTGGCCGAAGTCATGATCGTCTCACCGTTCTCGCTGCGCGCCGACATGGACCTCATCGATGCGATGCACGCCGTGGTCACGCGCCACTATCCCGTGTATCCGGTCTGCGACCGCGAAGGCCATCTGATCGGCGTCGTTCGCGGCTCGGTGCTGTTCGAGCAGCAGGCCTTCGAGATCAGCGCGCAGGCCGGCGCGATGGTGGGTGTAGAAAAAGAAGAACGCGCCGCCACGCCGTGGACTCGCTCACTCAAGTTTCGCCACCCCTGGCTGCAGCTGAACCTGTTCACGGCCTTCATCGCCGCGGCAACGGTCGGTCTGTTCCAGGACACCGTCAACCGCATCGTGCTGCTCGCGATCTTCATCCCGGTGCTGTCGGGCCAGTGCAGCAATACCGGCTGCCAGTCGCTGGCGGTGACGTTGCGCGGAATGACGCTGGGCGAAGTGCGCAGCTCGCAGGCGACTGCGCTGATGGCGAAAGAAGCGCTGCTCGGCTTCGTCAACGGCTTCCTGACTGGACTCGTCGCCGCCACCGCCATGTTCATCATGGCGCGCATGCAGCAGCACCCGCAGCCGCTGATGCTGGCCCTGATCACCTTCACCGCGATGACCGCGAGCTGTGCGATCTCGGGCATGGCCGGCGCCGCCGTACCGCTGGTACTCAAGCGCCTGGGCGCCGATCCGGCCACCGCGTCGAGCATCTTCCTGACCACGGCGACGGACGTGGTCAGCATGGGCCTGTTCCTCGGCCTGGCCGCGACGTTTGTGATGTAGCGCCGATTCGCTGCGCCCTGGGCGCATCCGTGTGCATGGAACGGTCCGCTATCCGCGCAGGCCGAACCAGCGTCGAGGCACCAGCAGTTTCAGCGCGCGCTCGGCGCTCTTCCGGCGCAGGCCGGGTTCACGCAGGCCGCGCCAGATCGGACCCAGCCATTCGCGTCGCGGACGATCGAGGATCGCACTGCGCGCGTCGGCTTCGATGCGATAGATGCGCACGATGCGCTCGGCGAGCGCGCGCCGCGGCGCGGACAGTTCGTGCAGCGTGGTGATCGCAGCTTCGATATCGTCGGCCACGTCGCGGTACATGCGCACGGTGCGCTCGTAGCGACGGCGGAAACGCTCGGGCGTGTCATCGTGGCGCGCGAAGATCCAGTTGCCCAGGCTGTCGGGATTCTGGCGATAGTCGACCAGCGCTTCGTCGAGGCAGAGGCCGCGCCCGAGCAGCGCCGCGCGCAGCGTGAGTATGTTGTCCTCGGCGCTGGCGCGCAGCGGGCCGAAGCGAGCGAAAACCTCGCGGCGCAGCGCCAGCGTCGCACCGAGCAGCGTAGAGAGCTTGCCCGCACGCACGAAGTAGTCCAGGCCGAAGGCCGCCGGCATGTGGCGCACGCCGCGCCGCAGCGGATTGCCTTGCATGTCGATCTCGTCGACGATGGATCCAAGCGCATGGACATCGGGATTGGCATCGAACGCCGCCAGCGTCGCGGCGGCCCGGCGTGGCCGCGACAGGTCGTCGCCGGCCATGATCAGGAATATGCGCCCCTGTGCAAGCGCGAACAGTTCGCTCAGGTGCCCTGCCACGCCGCGGTTCTGCGCGCACTGGCGCACGCTGACGCGGTGCGGCCCGGCATAGCCGGCCAGATGGCGCTGCGCGATCGCGTAGGTATCGTCGGGAGAGCAGTCGTCGGAGACGATGATCTCGCACGGCAGCGTCTGTGCCAGCGCCGCGTCGATGGCCGCAATGATGGTGTCGGCGGCGCGGTAGGCGATCAGCAGGACGCTGACGGCAAAATCAGGATTGGCACTCATCGGCGCGGACATGGCGTAAAAGGCGGCAGTCTATAGGGCAGCCACGCCGCACACGAGCACGAGCGCGCTTGCCTGCGGCGCTGCAGGAACGCGAGACTCGGCACATGAGCACCACCGCCCTGCCCCTCATCGACAGCCACTGCCATCTGGACGCACCCGAGTTCGAGGCGGACCGCGATGCGGTCGTCGCGCGCGCGCGCCGCCGGCGTGTCGATCCAGGTGATAACCGCGATCCGCGCCGCGGACAGGCCGGCGCTGGCCGACCAGTGCGCGCGCGAGCAAGGACTCCACGCAGCGTACGGTCTGCACCCACTGCTGCTGGCCGAACATCGCGAGGCACATCTGCCGCTGCTGCGCGACCATCTGGCGCGGAGCAAGGCCGTTGCGGTCGGCGAATGCGGCCTGGACTATTTCGTCGATGGCCTGGAACCCGAGTTGCAGCGATTTTTTTTCCGCGGCCAGCTCGGAATCGCTCACGAGCTTGGCCTGCCCGTCATCGTGCATGCGCGGCGCGCAGTCGAGGAAGTCATCCACACGCTGCGCGCGTTCGACGGTCTGCGCGGCGTCGTACACAGCTACTCCGGCAGCGAGGAACAGGCACAGCAATTGTGGAAGCAGGGATTCATGCTGGGAATCGGTGGACCGGTGAGCTATTCGCGCGCGCACCGCCTGCGTCGCGTCGTGAGCGCAATGCCGCTGGAATTCCTGTTGCTGGAGAGCGACGCGCCGGATCAGCCGCTGGCCGAGCAACGCGGCCAGCGCAACGAACCAGCCTGCATCACCGGCGTACTCGATGCGATCGCCGCGCTGCGGCCGGAATCTCGCGACGTCATCGCTGCGGCGACCACGGCCAACGCGCAGCGCCTGTTCAACCTGGCCCAGTGACCCCGCGCGTCAACCTTGCGCGGACCTCAGCGGCGGCGGCACGGACGCTACGGGTTTCTTCTTCCAGCGGCTCAGCAGCAAGGTGACCAGAGCGAGCAGGATCTCGTCGACGAACGGAATCAGGTCCGGGATCACCAGGTCGACCACGAACAGGCCCGCCGTCAGCAGCAGCAGTCGCGGAAAGCGCAGACCCTCGGCGAAACTCAGCAACGGACCGAACATCCACGAACGAAACGAACCGGCCATGTCCACCTCCAAGATCAGCGCCCGTGCCGCTTTGGGCGCAGCACCCGATCACCACATTCCGTCGAAGGTAAACTCTTCGACACGCGTCGCGAACGCCGCTGATTCGCGCAGTCCGCGGCTCGCAGTATGGGGCTCGCAGCGACCGACTCAAGCCCCGGGTTTGTCCGCCAGCAGACGCTCGATGGCCTTGCCCGCGGCGACCAGGCCGAACGCGGCCGTGACATGCATCGCTGCGCCGAGGCCGCTGCCGCAGTCGAGGCGAAAACCGTCGTCCGTACCCGCCGGCCGCGTGCCGCAGACGCTGCCGTCGGCTTGCGGATAGCGCACGTTTTCCAGCGAGAACACCGCCGGCACGCTGAAATAGCGATCGCGGTTGCGCGGGAAGTTGAAGTCCTGGCGCAGCTTCTTGCGGATCAATGACAGCAGCGCATCGTGTTCGGTGCGCGACAGGTCGCGCACCTGGATGCGCGTCGGGTCGATGCGGCCGCCGGCCGAGCCGACCACGATCAGTGGCAACTTGCGCCGGCGGCACCAGGCGATGGTTTCGACCTTGACGCGAAAACTGTCGCAGGCATCGAGCACCAGGTCGTAGCCGCGATCCAGCAACTCCGTCAGATTGGCCGGCGTGAGAAAGCTCGCGATCGTGTTTAGACGAATCTCCGGGTTGATCGCACGCGCGCGCTCGGCCAGCACCTCGACCTTGGCGCGGCCGAAGTTGCCGTCGAGCGCGGGCAATTGACGATTCGTGTTGGAGACGCAGATGTCGTCAGGGTCGATCAGGGTCAGTTCGCCCACGCCGCTGCGCGCGAGCGCTTCGACGCTCCAGGAGCCGACGCCACCGACACCGACCACGGCGACATGACGGGCCGACAGGCGCTGCAGCGCGCCGCGGCCATAAAGACGGTCGACACCGCCGAAGCGGGCCGAGAGCAGGGAGTCGGACATCCGCGGATTTTACCGCAGGCGCATCCGGCCAGCGCGATCGGGGCCGGCCGCAGGCGATTCTCGATTACTCTTGTTGCTTTGAGGGGGCGGAGACCGTATGCGAGTGTTGCTGTTGCTGTTTGCCGGCATGCTGATCGGCGCGCTGGTCGCCTTCAGCGCGGCCAATGCGCTGCACCAGCGCAACGCCTGGCCGCGTGGCGTCATGAACGTGTTGCAGCATCATCTGGGCGAACTGCGCCGGCTGCAGCGCCGCAACGACTGCGCGCCGGCAAAGACGGCCCTGCATTTCCAGCGACTGGCGCAGACGGGCGCGGACATAGGCCCTGCCTTCACTGACGAAAAGCCCGACTTCCACGACCAGGCGCGCCGCTTCGTCGACGCCAGCAGTCGCCTGGGCGCCGACGTACCGCAGGGCTGCCAGGCGCTGGACCAGGCGCTGCAACAGACCAGCGACGCGTGCGAAAGCTGTCATCTGCACTATCGCTGAGGACGAACCGCCCGAGTACGCTCTGGACATCGGGTTGGAGCGTCGCTGTCGTGACCAGCACCCGATCCCCACCACCCCGCCAGAACGCCTGCTTGCAGGTCGCTGGCTGTGCTTGGCTCAAACCGGGCTCGGCAGGCCCGACTGATTCCGCCTTATTCAGAAATCCCCTAAGCAATTGATTCTCCGGGCCGACACCTGCGCTCCGTCGCGAATCGCCAACAGGCGCGCATTCGGATCGCCACATCGGGGTCGGCTGGGGGCGCGCCACACTCGCCCCAGACTGGCGCAATTCCACTAGTATCGAAGCTGATTCCCACGCCAGTGACCGTCGCAAGCGGCACCGGCGCCAGCCCGGGCGCGCATGAACACGAGTGATGCCATCCATGGTGCAAGCCGCCGCCTGCATAGGTTGCCGCGACTTGCGTGGTGGCACCTCAAGCGCGCCTGGCTGCGTTTCGAAACCGCGATTTTCACGCGCGCGCGCTACTCCGAGCCGAAGATGCGCTGGATGGGCGCGCTCGGGGTATTCGGGTTCCCCACCTACTATTTCGTCTGGGCCAAGCTGCTACCGCAGCCTTATGAAAGTCTGGGCCTGCGCCTGTTCGGATCGCTGCTGTTCCTGCCGCTGATGCTAGTCAGCTTCTGGCCCAACCGGCTGCGCGCGTGGCTGCCGCTCTACTGGTATCTCGGCATGACGTTCGCGCTGCCGTTCTTTTTTTCCTACATGCTGCTGCAGAACGGCGCCACCGTGGCGTGGCTGCTGTCGCACCTGATCTCCGTGTTCCTCATGGTGATGCTGTTCGACATGGGCAGCTTCATCGTCACCGGACTGATCGGCACGCTGCTTGCTGTGGTCGCTTACGCGCTCGCACCGGCCCAGCCGCTGGCAGCCGCTGCCCTGCTCGCCTATTCGCCGGTGTGGGCCTTCGCCATCATTTCCGGTTCGGTGTTCAGTATCTCCCACAGCATGAGCAACCAGGCGCGCATCGACGCGATCATCGCGGCGACCAACAACATCGCCCACGAACTGCGTACGCCGCTGGCCTCGGTGCGCATCGCGACTCAGGCGGTGGACCGTTTCCTGCCGCTGCTGGCCGATTCGCACCGCAAGGCGGTCGAAGCGCAGCTGGCCGTACCGGAGTTGCGCGAATCACAGCTGGGCCGGCTCTCCAAGGCCATGGAAACCATCGGCCGCGAGGTCGAGCACGCCAATACCGTCATCGACATGCTGCTCGTGGCGGCGCGGCCGATCGGCAGCCTCCAGGTCGAGAACATTTCCGCGCGCGACTGCCTGTACGAGGCGATGGAACGCTATCCATTCGGCTCGCAGCACGAGCGCAGCCGCGTTGCGGTCGGCGTGGCCGACGACTTCAGCTTCAGCGGCTCGCGCCTGCTGCTGGTCCATGCATTGTTTAATCTGATAAAAAATGCCTTATTCCACACCGGACGCGCTGGCAAGGGTAGCATCGTGCTCAGCGTGCACGCCGACGAAGGAGGCCAACGTGTCGTCTGCCACGATAGCGGTCCCGGCATACCGCCGGACGTACTGCCGCACATCTTCGAGCGCTTTTATTCCAGCGCGACCGACTACAGCACCGGGCTGGGCGTCGGGCTTTCCTTCGTGCGCATGGCACTGGAACGCATGGGCGCGACCATCATCTGCCGCTCCACCTTCGGCGAGTTCACTGAGTTCACGATCGTGTTTCCCGAACTGATGCGGAGGGACAACTGATGCAGCCTGGCGCCGCCGCGATCCCGCCGTTCTATTTCCCGACCACCACGGTGCTCGTCGACGATCACGAGGAATACCTCGACGTCGTGCCGCTGATGCTCGACCCGATGCTGCATCTGCGCCCGTTCAGCTCGCCGCGCATGGCCCTGGCCGCGCTCGGCAGCGCCGGCAGCCGGCCGGTACCCGGCGGCGGCTGGCTCTACCGCTGGAAGGACCGGCCTTCACAAACCCAGGAACTCGTCGCCCTTGATGTCGACTCGATACACCGCATTGTGTACGACCCGGAACGCTTCTCCGAGGTCTCCGTGCTCGTGGTCGACTACTTCATGCCGGAAATGGACGGCGTCTCCTTCTGCAAGCGCCTCAACAATCCGCTGATCGGCAAGATCCTGCTCACTGGCCGCGCCGAGGACTCGGTCGCGATCGAGGCCTTCAACTCCGGCGTGATCGACCGGTTCATCCGCAAGAGCGATCCGCAGGCCATGGCCAAGCTGCAGGTCGCCATCCGCGAGCTGCAGCAGCGCTATTTCGATCGCGCCGGCGCTTTCGTGGCCGAAGCACTGGCCATGGGCCGCTTCGGTTTTCTGCGCGATCCGGCCTTTCGTGCTGTCTTTGATTCCGTCGTCGCGACGTTCCAGCCGATTGAATCCTATGTGGTCTGCAATCCTACCGGTGTGCTCATGCTCGATGCCTGGGGCGTGGGCCGTTTTCTTCTGGTGCAAACGGACGACGACCTGCGCGAACAGCACGACATCGCCGAAGATCGCGGCGCGCCCGATACCGTCCTGCGCGCGCTGCGTTCCGGCGCCGCCCTGCCCTGGTTCTGGTCCAGCGGCGGCTTCTACAGTCCGCAGATCGCCGACCCCGCCGCGAACCTGTTCCCCGCCACTGCGATCCAGGGCGACAGCTGCTACTACTTCAGTCTGATCGACCATCTTGAACCGCTGCAGCTGGCCCATGTGAAGTCCTATCGGAACTGGCTGCGCGAACAGGACAACATGGATATCCCCCCGCGCGCGGGATGATCAGGCGGTATCCGCGCAAAACCTCTCCTTTCCGACCGGCCCACGGCCGGACCGGTCGTCCCGCTGCGGCTGAAACCGCAGCCAGCCAGGGATCGGCTTGGTCCATAACTCCCGTGAGAGGTTGCAGTCATGAGTATTTCCTTCCCGTCCGTCGTCACCCCGTCCTTTCCGCAACTACTGCCGGTGCGCGCGCCGGAACTGCCCGAGTTCGCGCGCCAGCGCGTCGAGCGCTTCCATAGCGAACGTGTCCAGGTCGGCTGGAACGGCCGCCATATCCTGCGCGGCGCCCGTCCCGGTCCGAACGCACTGCAGCTGCAGAGCAACGACTACCTCGCGCTGACGCGCCATCCGGATATCGTCAATGCGCAGCGCGCCGCGCTGGCCTGCGCCGGCAACGGCAACATGATGTCGGGCCTGTTCGTGCAGGAGGACGACGATCCGCTGCATGTGCTCGAACGCGAACTGGCCCTGGCCCTGGGCAGCGAGGAGACGATTCTTTGCCAATCGGGCTATGTCGCCAATGTCGGTCTGGTGCAATGCCTGGCCGGCGAGCGCACACCGGTATACATCGACATGCTCGCCCACGCATCGCTGTGGGAAGGCATCAAGGCCGCCGGTGCGCAGGCGGTGCCGGTTTTCCACAATGATCCGGACTACCTGGAGCGGCAGATACTGCGCCACGGCCCCGGCCTGATCCTGGTCGATTCGATCTACAGCACGAACGGCAGTGTCTGCCCGCTGACGCGGTTCGCCAACATCGCCCAGCGCCAGGGCTGCATCTTCATCGTCGACGAATCGCATTCGCTGGGCACGCACGGCGTGCACGGCGAAGGCCTGGTCGCGAGCCTCGGCCTCAGCGATCGCGTGCACTTCGTGACGGCCAGCCTGGCCAAGGCGTATTGCGCGCGTGCGGGGCTGATAAGCTGCAGCCGCCGATTCAAGCCCTATTTCGCGTTCGAGTCGATGCCGGCGATCTTCTCCTCTACCCTGCTGCCGCCGGAACTGGCGGGCATCGAAGCCTCGCACCGCGTCGTGCAGCGCGAAGGCTGGCGCCGCGCGCGTCTGCAGCACGTCACGCGGCGCGTGCGCGAAGCGCTGCTGGAACTCGGTTATCCGGTGCGCGAGGGCACCGAGCAGATCATCGCGCTGGAAGTCGGCACGGAAGCCGCCGTCATGCGCGTACGTGACGCGTTCGAGGCGGAAAACGTGTTCGGTGCAGTCTTCTGCGCACCGGCCACGGCCAAGAATCGCGCCCTGCTGCGCCTGACCTTGCACGCGGGCCTGGACGACGCGGCGGTGAATCAACTCATCGACGCCTGCACCCGCCTGCGCGACAAGGTGGATCTGTCCGAGTGGAGCGCGACGCGGCGTGAACGGCGTCAGGTCGGCAAGCCGGCCCTGGTAGAAGTCGCCTGAACCCCGACGATTGGTTACAAAGCAAGAAGGCGGCCATTTGGCCGCCTTTTCCGTGGTCGATCGTCAGCGTTCGGGCAGCGGAATGAATTCGGTTTCGTCCGGGACCGGCGGGAAACGCTGTTCGCGCCAGTCCTGCTTCGCCTGCTCGATGCGCTCGCGCGTGGAGGCGACGAAGTTCCACCAGAGATGACGCGGCCCGTCCAGCGCGTCGCCACCGATCAGCGCGACGCGGCTGGCGGCGCGGGCGTGCAGACGCGCTGCACCCGGCGGCAATACCGCAAGTTCGTTCTTGCCGATCATCTCGCCGCCTATCTCGATCTCGCCATCAATGACGTACAACGCGCGCTCGGCGTAGTCGGCCTCGATCTCGTGTACCGAGCCGGATTCGACGCTGAGCATGACGTACAACGTCGGCGAGGGCGCCTGCACCGGCGAGAGCGCCCCGTAGGCGTGGCCCATGAGCAGGTGCAGGTTCACGCCGGGACGCTGCAGACGCGGCAACCCGGCGCCCGGATAGTGGCGGAACCAGGGATCGGACTCCTGCAGAGCCTGCGGCAGCGCAATCCAGGTCTGCAGGCCATGCAGGTACTGGCCGTGCGCATGCGCCTCGTCGGTGCCGCGTTCCGAATGCACGATGCCGCGTCCCGCGCTCATGAGGTTGATGTCGCCGGGACGGATCTCCTGCACCGTCCCGAGGCTGTCGCGATGGACCATCGCGCCGCCCAGCAGATAAGTCACGGTGGCCAGGCCGATATGCGGATGCGGCCGCACATCCGTGCCTGATCCCGGCGCGACCTGGACCGGGCCGAACTCGTCGAAGAAGACGAACGGGCCGACGCAGCGGGCGAGCAGATGCGGCAAGGCCCGGCGCACTACCAGTCCTCCGCCGATATCGTGCTGGCGCGGTTCTATGCGGATGACGCTATCGCTCATGGACGGCTCCGGCCAGACCTGTGGCGGTAAAAATAAAAAACGCCACGAATTGCTTCGTGGCGTTTCGGACTCCCCGTTGCAACGCCGGCTTTACGCGCGGAAGTCGCTGTCAGACCGGGTTCACTTCATCGGCCTGCAGGCCCTTCTGGCCCTGCACCACCTTGAAGCTCACTTTCTGGCCTTCCTGCAGACTCTTGAACCCATTGCCCTGGATGGCACGGAAATGGACGAAAACGTCCTGGCCATTCTCACGGGCAATGAAGCCAAACCCCTTGGCGTCGTTGAACCACTTGACGGTACCAACCTCACGATCCGACATGAAACGCTCTCCCAAGCTTGAACATTGACGGCATGCCGTCGGCTTACTGGTTGCAGGGCTCAAGACAAGCGATGACGCGAATCAACCGATCGGCTGGCATCGGGTCAAACATTCAGACCGTGCAAACACAGCGTGGTCAGTCTACTCAAGGTTTTTCACAAAATCGACTGTGTCTGAACCGCAGCCGACCGGATGGGCGCGCACAGCGGCCTGAGCTACCATCCCAGCCATGCCAGATCTCACTGCTGCGCCGACGGCGGCGCCCGAAACCCTGCGCGTCGCCACGGGCGACGGTCACGAGGCCGATCTGTTGCTGGTGCCGGGCGATCCCACCGTGGGTGTGGGCGTGCTGTGGCTGCCAGCGATGGGCGTGCCCGCACGCAAATACCGGCATTACGCCGCGGCGATGGCCGCTAACGGCTGGACCGTCGCGCTACACGAATGGCGCGGGCACGATTCCAGCAACCGCCGCGCCGCGCGCGATGCCGACTGGGGTTATGCGGAACTGATCAGCGACATCACGGCAAGCCGTGCCGCACTCACCGCTGCGTTTCCCGGCAAACGCTGGGTCATCGGCGGCCACAGCCTGGGCGCACAACTCGCCGCGCTCGCCTTGGCGAGGCACCCGGGCGACTTCGCCGGCTACCTCGTCGCCGGCAGCGGCCAGCCGTGGTGGCGTACGTTTCCGGGATGGCACAAGGGCGCCATCCTGCTGGCGATTCCAGGGTTCCGCGCCGTATCGATGCTGTGCGGCTATTACCCCGGCGACAGGCTCGGCTTCGCCGGTCGCGAGGCGCGCGGCGTCATGCGCGACTGGACCGACAGCGCGCGAAGCGGCGACTACCGTCCTGCCCAGGTGGATTTCCAGGCGGAGGCGGCGCTGCGTGAGGTCGCCTTGCCCGTCCTTGCGCTGCGTCTGAGCAGCGACTGGTATGTGCCGAAGGCCTCGCTCGACCATCTCCTGCACAAGTTGCCTTTGGCACAGGTGCAACGCGGCGACATCGGCGACGGCGAGTTCAGCGGCGGCCGCGCCGGACATTTCGAGTGGATGCGCGAACCGGCGCCGCTGGTCGCGCGCATCGACGCGTGGCTGAAATCACTGGCGGCGTAGGCCAGGCCAGCCGAGGCGCCGGGGTCCGCCGAGGGTGAAAGATCGAGGGATGTCCCGGCTCGTGCGCGGATCCGCGCCGTCGCCTACGCGACCACGACCGGAATTTTGCCGATGCGCGCCTGCCATTCGCGGGGTCCGGTTTCGTGCACCGAGCTGCCGCTGGAATCCACCGCCACCGTGACCGGCATGTCCTTGACCTCGAACTCGTAGATCGCTTCCATGCCGAGGTCCTCGAACGCGAGCACGCGCGACGCCCTGATCGCCTTGGACACGAGGTAGGCCGCACCGCCAACCGCCATCAGGTAGATCGCCTTGTTGTCGCGGATCGCCTCGATCGCGGCGGGGCCGCGCTCGGATTTGCCGACCATGCCGAGCAGGCCGGTCTGTTCCAGCATCTGGCGCGTGAACTTGTCCATGCGCGTGGCCGTGGTCGGACCGGCGGGACCGACGACTTCGTCGCGCACCGGGTCGACCGGGCCAACGTAGTAGATGAAACGGTTGTTGAAATCGACCGGCAGTTTTTCACCCTTGTTCAGCATGTCGATCAGACGCTTGTGCGCGGCATCGCGGCCGGTCAGCAGCTTGCCGTTGAGCAGGATGGTCTCGCCGGGTTTCCAGCTCGCGACATCCGCGCGCGTGACCGTGTCGAGATCGACGCGACGGCCCTTGGACGCGTCATAGGTCAGCGTCGGCCAGTCGTCGAGCGAGGGCGGCTCGAGCGTGACCGGGCCCGAACCGTCGAGCGTGAAGTGCGCATGCCGCGTCGCCGCGCAGTTCGGGATCATCGCCACCGGCAGGTTGGCCGCGTGGGTCGGGTAGTCCCGCACCTTGACGTCGAGCACCGTCGTGAGACCGCCGAGCCCCTGCGCGCCGATGCCCAGCGCATTGACCTTTTCGTACAGCTCAAGGCGCAATTCCTCGGCGCGGTTGGACGCGCCGCGGGCGATCAGGTCCTGGATGTCGATCGGCTCCATCAGCGCTTCCTTCGCCAGCAGCATGGCCTTCTCGGCCGTGCCGCCGATGCCGATGCCGAGCATGCCCGGCGGGCACCAGCCCGCACCCATCGTCGGTACGGTCTTGAGCACCCAGTCGACGACGGAATCCGACGGATTGAGCATGGCGAACTTGGACTTGGCCTCGGAACCGCCGCCCTTGGCCGCGACGATGACGTCGACCGTAACGCCAGGCACGACGCGCATGTTCACTACTGCGGGCGTGTTGTCTTTCGTGTTGCTGCGCTTGCCGGCCGGATCGGCGAGCACCGAGGCACGCAGCTTGTTATCCGGATGGTTGTAGGCGCGGCGCACACCTTCGTTGACCATGTCCTCGACGCCCAGCGTGGCGTTCCAGCGCACGTCCATGCCGATCTCGAGGAAGACGGTAACGATGCCCGTGTCCTGGCAGATCGGGCGGTGGCCTTCGGCGCAGAGGCGCGAGTTGATCAGGATCTGCGCGATCGCGTCGCGTGCGGCCGGCGAGGCTTCGCGCTCATAGGCGGCGGCGAGGTTCCTGATGTAGTCGACCGGGTGGTAGTACGAGATGTACTGCAACGCGTCGGCGATGCTCTGGATGAAATCTTCCTGCTGGATCGTGCTCACGGTCGCTGGCGGTCTGCTGACGAAAGTCGCGCATTGTAAGCGAGCAAGCTGACTCGCGTGGCGCAGCCGACCCCGGCCCATCGGCGTATTCCGGCATGATCCGCGCCGTCGGATGCGCACAAAAGAA